>NZ_CAWNMS010000078.1:0-12406 GCF_963875605.1 Vibrio sp. V04_P4A5T148 | reverse complement strand
GTATTGTTCGTCATTGCCTAGGCTTATCCAGCCATAATTAATTTTTAATTAAAGATAAATATTAGGTTTTTATTTATTGGAAAATAATTCAGGCCAATACATTTTTATATAACCAAGAGAAACCCAAACGACTAAGAAAGTAGCAATAGTCAATTCAAATAACCCAAATTGATGTAACCAGTGCCATTGCGGGTACTGTCCTTCAAAGAAGGTGGTTAAACGATGCATGGCGATAGCACTGATGACAGAAGGGAAGGTCACAGCAGCAATAGACGGTTGAAACTTGAGCCTGAGCAGACGGATATAGCAAAGGTAAATAAGCAGTGTCATGGTGATGGCAATGCCAGCCAGTGCGCCTGTTAATATTGGATCAGGATGAGGGAAGTTGACCAAATACGTCGCGAGGGTGAGGTTAATAGGTGCAGCCATAATGGCGAGTGTTGGGCGTGCGCGTTTAGGTAGCATTCCTGCAAACACCAAACGATATAACACTAACGGCAGCATAAAAAAATAGATAGCGATACAGACAGAGACGAGTGTTTCTGAAAAGACAGTGTGGCCAAATTGCGTGCCAGCGAGCGAGCTACTGATTAACCCAACCGGATAAAGAAACCAGCTTGGTACAATATGGCTGATTTTAAAGTTCATGGCCTGAAAACTGAAGAAAAGCAGCATCATGGTGAAGTGCAGCAAGAGCGCGGTAAACCAAATAGGATAAGCAATGAGCGGTGAAATTAAAGCGAGATAATCACTTAAGATCAGTAAAGTCATGCTCATTGGAGCCATCAAGCTACCGGAAAGAGGGTGGCGAATGTCCTCCATGAATGTCTTGAAGCTGGTGAGGTATTTTAGCAAGACAGGCAGCAGTAATAATGCACCGAGCAGTGCCAAATAGGGGCGAATAATGAGACCGACCGAGGGAATATAAAGCGCCCACGCATGCCCGAGGCTGATCACACCTAATGCTAGCGCCGCTTGAGAGGGCGGTGTGCTTTGTACTTGAATTAACCTTTTCCAGTTCAACGATAAACTCCATGTCATCATTTGCTCTAGAAAATGAATAATGTATTTCTAGCAGCCAGCAAACGAGCGCATTATCAAGTTTATCGAGTTGTGGTGCAACATCTCACCTTCTAATTTGTTACTTAGACATAACAATTCGCAGCGGAGTCAATATTCATGAGTCTCACGATTACTCTTTTGGTGGAAGATCTTGTTGTTGCAGCTTGGCGTTTTTCAAGGTGCGATGGAGCAACTGACTATAAATGGGTTGGCCGCCAAGTAATTGAGCGAAAATAACCGCGCCAAGGCTAGTAATAATCAGCGGTAAAATTAAATAATAATTATTGGTCATTTCAATAACTAATAAAATACCTGTAATGGGTGCGCGAACCGTTGCGGCAAACAGTGCACCCATGCCTGCAATGGCAAACATTCCTGGGTCAATCGCTAATTGTGGTAACAGTTCTTGCGCAATCAGGCCAAAGGCGTAACCAAACAGCGTGCCTAATGCCAGCATTGGTGCAAAAATCCCGCCCGGAGCACCAGAACCAAAGCAGATCAAGGTGGTAAAAATACGACCAATGAACAAAAGCAGCAAGATAGCGGCACCGTAGTCACCATTGGTGATATTAGGGATTAGTGAGATGCCACCCCCAGTCAATTCAGGAATATACAATAAAGTTAAGCCAAAACAGCCTCCCAATAGTGAACCCGTGAGTAAATATCGTTTACGATCATTGCGATGAATTCTGGCAAAAATATCTTGTGATAGTGTGATTAAACGGTTGAATAGCACACCGAAAATACCAAACAGTCCCCCAAGCAGCAGAAACAGCCACAGTGAAGCCAGCTCTGGTGCTTGATATTGCGGCATTTGGATCACAGCATGTTGGCCATTAATCACGCGAAAGACGATATTTGCCGCTACCGCAGAGACAATGACGGCGCGTACTGAAATCAAGGTATAACGAAACTGCGGGCGCATTTCTTCAATAACGAACATGATGCCCGCCAGCGGCGCATTAAATGCGGCAGCTAGGCCTCCAGCCGCACCAGACGCTAAGAGTGAGTGGCGGGTATCATCATTTTTGATGCGGAAAATATCCGACACCATTCGGCCAATGGCTCCCCCCATTTGAACCGTGGGCCCTTCACGTCCCAAAACCATACCAGAACCTAAGGCGCCCATACCGCCAAAAAACTTCACTGGCAGTACTCGCCACCAACGAACGGGGCGCATACCATCCATCGCGCCTTCAATTTCAGGAATGCCAGAACCGGCGGCTTCGGGCGCAAACCGGTGCACAAGGAAATAACCGATAAACGCCAACGCTGCACTGATAAGAAAAGCGGCCAACCACAAGGGTAAGATATTACCAATCTCACTTTTTAACCACTCGGTGCGTGTTTCCGAAACCAAGTGCACAGCGGCCTCAAAGTAAGTACCAACAATCCCAGCAAGAATACCGACAATGAGCGAAAGAAAAAGGATTGAGAGTGGTGTTTTGTCCTTAGAGAGAAATTGGTTAATCGTATCTTTTGGAACTTTTGCAAGCAGTGACTGTTTCAATCTCTCTCTTTTGGTCATGTAAAAAAGGGCCTCGATTGGTAAAATGTGAACATATTTTGTTACAGAATTATACGCGCCAAAGTGATTAACTATAGCGTCAAAGCTGCAATGTAGATTTCCATATCTGGAAGATGGAGAGATTCTCTACTAAAAACGAGATCTGAGTTAAAAATGAGTTAAAAAACAGAGATTGAACCTTGCTAAGCCAGCCAAATGAACCATAGTTAAAGCGTAAGGCAGATTCAGATATCGTACAGGGAGGAATTCAAGCCTTACCTACAATTTGGATGGAATCAGCAATATTTCAATTCTATGTCCTCGTTTATGATCGGGTTGCATCTATAGTCCTCCCGATTCGCGAACTCACGATTGAGTTACGAGGGGAAAGGCGCGCTCACCGTAGTGCGCCTTTTGTCGTTTATGTACCTCGGCTCATTGTTCCTGTCTAACTGGCAAACCATGCACTGGCTTCTTATTTCGGTATATACTGCCGCAAAAGGAGTGCTGACATGACAAAAAAAGTACCAACTAACATTATTACCGGTTTTCTTGGTGTAGGAAAAACGACGGCCATTTTGAATTTATTGAAGAATAAACCTGCTGATGAAAAGTGGGCGGTGTTGGTCAATGAGTTTGGAGAAATTGGTATTGATGGGGCGATGATGTCTGACCAAGGCGCGCTGATCAAAGAAGTACCGGGCGGCTGTATGTGCTGTACCGCGGGTGTTCCTATGTCTGTTGGAATTAACGCCTTACTTAGGCAAAAGCCCGATCGTCTATTAATTGAGCCAACAGGGCTTGGGCACCCTAAGCAAGTGGTGGCAACTTTAACTTCTGATCAATATGCACTGTATGTCGATTTAAAAGCCACGATCACTTTAGTGGATCCGCGCAACTTGCGTAATGAAAAATACACATCCAACCAAAATTTTAATGACCAATTGGCCAGTGGTGATGTGGTGATTGGCAATAAAGTAGATCAATGCACTAGTGCTGATGTGGATGCGTTTAATGACTGGGTGACTGATCAATCACCCGCGAAGATTTTTAGCAAGTTAGTCAAGCAAGGTGAGTTGCCTTTAGAATTATTAGATATTGAACGTCTTCACGGCGCAGCTTCTACTCATATTGAAGCGCATCACCATCATCATGCTTCGTTAGAACCACAGTTTGCGTTACAGCCGGGTAAAGTGTTTGTGCGCAAAGAAAATCGGGGCCAAGGTTATTTCAGTTGTGGTTGGTTAATCGGCGCTGAATACCATTTTGATTTTGATGAGCTTTTTTCTATGCTGAGTGCCCTGACCGCTGAGCGTGTTAAGGCGGTCGTCAATACCGATAAAGGATGTTACGCCTTCAACATCAACCAAGGAGTCGTTTCAGTGAATGAGATGAGCTTAGAAGGGTTTGAATCACGCTTAGAAGTGATTGACTCACAGCTCATGCCATGGGATCAACTCGAAGCGGTATTGCTGAAATTGGCGGGTATCTCTCAATAGGATCCAAAGAAAAAACCAACAAAGAAAGAACAAAGAAAAAATGAACTAAGAAAGGCGAACTGGAACGGCTTCGTCTTTCTCGTTCACTTTATAACTTCTTACAATGCGTTGAGCTATTTATGGCTGCCTTGTTGCGTGATCAACGCGTTCATCAGATAAAATCTGCCCATCTTTGATATTCACTATTCTGTGAGTTCGCTTCGCTAATGCGAGATCGTGAGTGACGACAATAAGCGTTCGTCCTTCTTGATGAAGCTCATTGAACAGGGCTTCAATTTCAGCGCCTGATTTTGAATCTAACGCACCTGTCGGTTCGTCGGCTAAGATAATTTGCGGATCATTGACCAACGCGCGCGCAATCGCCACCCGCTGCTTTTGTCCCCCCGAGAGCTGGTTGGGTTTATGCTGCATGCGATCGCCAAGCCCCACTTTTTCTAATAGTGTTGCTGCACGTGCTCGGCGCTCTTTTAATTTTACTCCGCGATAGACCAAGGGTAGGGCGACGTTATCGAGAGCATTAGCGTATTCGAGCAGGTTGAAACTTTGAAAAACAAAGCCAATTTTTTGATTACGAATATGAGCCAATTGATGGCTGCTGAGCGAGGCGACCGCCTTGTCGTCCAACTGATATTCACCCGATGTAGGAACATCCAAGCAACCGAGGATATTCATTAAGGTTGATTTACCCGAGCCTGATGGCCCTAGAATAGAGAGAAATTCGCCTTTTTGAATCGATAGCGAAACGCCGTCTAATGCTTTGACCAACTCTTCACCACTGCGATAGTGCTTGCTGATATTGGTCAATTGAACAAGGTTTGGTAAGTTTTGTTTATTCACTTTGTAATGCCTCTAATGGCGTAATGCTAGCCGCGCGATTGGCGGGAAACCACGCGGCAATCACACCGACAATCGCCAGCGCCGCGATCACAAGAAAGACAATCGAAAACGACAGTTCGGGTAAGGGTTTCCCTAATTGCTCAAACAGCATATTGCCTTCTAAGGGAGCGTATCTTAATAAGGTGATCAGCCCGTAAGTGGATCCTAAGCCAGCTAAACCGCCAAGTGACATCGTGAGCAAGGCTTGCACTAAATAATGGAGTTTGATAGTGGTTGGCGTAGCTCCGACGGCCATTCGTACACCGATGTCTCGCGTGGATCGTTTTACCGTGGCGTACATGACATTGGCAATACCAATGCCTGCTACGCCGAGGGTAATAAGCCCAATAATGCCCAAAAAGCCTTGTAGACCGAATAAGAAACGGCGCATGCTTTTTTGCCTCAATAGCATGTCTTCGACTTGCAAGAGCTGCGTGTCTGAAGCACTGGCACCGTACTTTCTGGCGATCACTTGCTTAATCACTTGCGCGGCTTTTTCGCGATCAACCGTGGCATTGAGCTGCACATTGATCGCTGCAATCGCTGCGTTGGGGTTAAAACGTTGCCAAGTGCGAAAAGGCACAAATACCGCGTAGTCAATAGGGGTTCCTTGTTCTACCTCTGCACTTGTCTGCGCTATCACGCCGATAACGGTAAAGTTTTCATCACCTATTTTTATCAATTGACCTACAGGGTTTATGCTCAGCGTCTGGGGTTCCAGCCAACTCCAACCATCCTCAGAATTGAACAATTGCACTGCGGCGTTATAACCGAGTACAACCACTTTACGCTGCTGTTGATTATCGAGCGGGTTGATCCATCGCCCTCCTTTGGCTATCTCAATACCAGTTAAGGACTGATATTCTGGGTTAACCGCTAGTGGGCGCTGCCAGGTGCCATTGTCTTGATTACTGACGCGTTTATCCCATTGTGCGCTGACTTCAGCGCGTTGGATAAAGGGCAGTGCGCGAACAAACTCAACATCATCCGCTTGCAAAGAGAGGGCTTTCCCTTCAAAAAAGCGTCCGGCGGTCTGGCTGGCATAACCCCCGGTCACATAGAGTAAATTGCCATTGCCACTTTGTGATGAGCGTGTCAGCCCTTGGCGTAATCCTTCGCCTGTTGCGAGCATGGTGGCGATGCAAAGTGTGCCCCAAGCCACCGCTAAAATAGTGAGTAGCAAGCGTAGTTTTTCGGCCGCCATCTCTTGATAAATTTGCCTGATAGGTAACATCATTATTAAGCCCTCGCACTTAATGCGATGACGGGGGTGAGATTGGCGGCACGCTTTGCTGGGAAATAAGCAGCCAGCAGTGCAAACAACGTGGTGACGAGCAGTGACCAGCCTAGAGCTGGCACAGTGATGACTGGTTCGCCGAGCCAATCAGGTAAGCCGATGTAATTCAGTAATAGTACCACCAGATAGGAGAGGAGCATTCCGAACACTGCACCTAATACCACTAGCAACCCACCTTCTAAAATAAACTGGCGCAAAATGATCTTCGGTGTTGCGCCAATGGCTAAACGCACACCAATTTCCCGCGTTCTTTCCGTGACAGAAAGGAACATGATATTGGCGACGCCCAAAGCGCCGACCGCAAGCGTCATCGCTCCACTTGCCCCTAAAAATAGTTGTATACCTCGAAACAAGGCATTGAAAAATTGAGCGCCGCTGCTGAAGTCAGGTAGGTTTATGGCCTCAGTATCGCTCGGATCAAAATGTTTCTGTTTGGCGAAGAAAGAGAGGATGTTCATGCGCAATACCGCGGCTGGTATCCCTGCGGCGGGCTGCACAAGGAAAAATTCAGGCTCACTTTGCCAAAGATCAGTAAAAGCGCTGCTTGGGATCATCACTTGGCTGTTTTCATTGTTTATAGAAATGCCCCCTTCTTGCTGCTGAGTAATACCGACAACCGAGAAGGGAATGGTATTGACTTTGATCGTATCACCAATAGATAGCTGACCAACTTGTGCCAACTGCCAACCAACCACCGCAATTCGGGAATGGTTTTTCTGATCGCTGGCGTGAATGCCGCGTGACCCCGCGGTCAGTTGCAAGTTGCGCAATACTAAAAATTGAGAGTCGATCCCGCTGACGTAACCGGGAAGCATTCGGCCTTTTACATTCGTCACTTTAGCATCCCATTTTCCGTAGATAACTGATAATGCGCTGATGTTTGGGTGCTGTGCCAAAGCGCGCATTTCCGGCTCTGAAAGGGTAATCGCACGTCTTGCTGCAAGGCCTTGCCAAGGTTTGGTGGTTTGGCTGGGGAAAGCCATTTGTGTATCGCTCATTAACAGCGCGAAAGATTGTGTATTGACGCGATAAAATCCTTCACCTAAGGCAACGAGCACTAAAACAGAAACAATACCCCAAACGATAGCAATGACCGCGAGGGCGCTGCGTAGCCGATGGGCAAGCAGCGTTTGCACGACTTGCTGTAGGCTTGAGATCATGAGTGCAGAGCCTGAGAGAGCGAAGCGATCACGTCATCATCTAACTGCCCAGCAGCTTGCAGCAGGCCAATCCGCTGCTTCCAATATTGGTACAATCGCCGTTGTAGACTGTTTTTACTGTTAAACAGAGCGTTATGGGCGTCAATCAAATCAGAAGCTTCAGTCATTCCTGACTCATAAACGGTTTGTTTACTTTTTAAAGCTTGCTCTCTTGAGCGGACTTGTAACTGAGCCATCTCCACTTGTCGCCAATCTAGATGGATTTGGCTAAAGCCACTTTGAATTTTGCGTTTAATCTCGATATCTACCTTGCGCAGTACTTGCTTGGCGCTTAAGACTTGCAGCGCAGCCTGATCGACCGTGGCGCGCGTGGAACCATTCAAATCCAACGGAATTTTTAAGCTTAAACCTGCACTGAGATCCCCATCTCGACCCTGATCATTGTCTTGGTAAGAAACACTGCCAGATAAGGTGGGATAATATTTGGCTTTGGCTGCATCTCGGCCAAATTCAGAAGCGGCGACTTCCTGCTGGGCAGCCAATAACTCAGGGCTGTTATTCTGCGCAAGCTTTAACCATTCAGTTTCGCTGCTGACCTGCATTGGCGGTTCAATGAGGTCGGTCGTTTTAATTTGGTCAATGTGCTGTGGGTCTTGATTGATGAGCGCGATAAGGGCTGACTTTTTCTCTTCTAGAGCAGCTTGCGCACTGAGTATATCCGCTTGCTCATCGACGTGGTTGGCGCGCATATCTTCTAATGCCGTTGATCGAATTTTTCCTGCTTTGTAGCGCTGCTCGGTAATCTTCAGCAGCTTTGCACCTTCCTCGAATTTCTGCTCAGCAAGTTGTCGATCGCCTTGTGCGCTGGCGAGATCGAGATAGGCATACAGTAATGTTGAAGCCAGCTCATTATGTGCGGTCTTCACTTTTAATTGTGATGCCACATAACTTGCTTGAGATTGGTCGAGTTGTGCCCAATTAGCGCTATCCCAAATGGTTTGGCTTAATGTGGCACCATAGCCTTTAGTGTTGTTGCCATTATCATCCCATGAAGTATCAGCGTTGACTTCAAAAGAAGGTAAAAGTGCACTTTTGGTGCTTCGGACCTCTGTTTCACTGATTTGAGATTGGATCTGCGCTTGTGAATAAGTAGGGTCAAAAGCTTTGGCGGCCTGCCAAGCTTGTTCAATAGTGATGGCGTGAGCTGAAAAAGTCACCGCGCCACAGAACGTCATTAGCGCGGCTGCTAGCGCATTAGGTTGAAAGGGGCGCTTAGTGGCCATCTTTGCCTCCCAATAAACTGTTGTCGATGATCACATCGTCCGCTGATAAACCCGCAATCACTTCCACATTAATGCCATCGGACAAACCTAAGGTCACGGCGCGGACTTGGTAACCTTGTTCTGACTGATCTGGGATTAAGACTTCAGGTTGTTCACCGCTAAATCGTAATGCGCGCTCTGGAATGGTGACAACGTTTTCCACGCTCTTTAACGTGATCTGTGCGGTAGCAGAAAAGCCCGAGCGAATCACCATATTGTCAGGAAAGCGAATCTGGTTAATCTCCACTTCAAACCCATTATCAAAGCTGGTCGTTTCAGTATCACCTGGGTTATTCAACTTATCAGATTGAACCGCAACTTTGCTTAATACGCCGCTGATTTCTGCTTCTGGATACGGTGCTAACGTTAAGTTGACGGCCATCCCTGCGGCGAGTTGCGCCGCATCATGTTCACTGACACTGCCTTTGAAAATCATGTCATTCATATCGGCAATCGACATCATTTCAGTTGCCGCTTGGCTTGAGGCAGTGGAAATGATCGGCTCTCCTACTTCCACTTTTAGGTTTAAAATGGTGCCATCAATGGGGGCGACGAGTGTGGACGTGAGTTTCGAATCGCCAACCGATGCTTCACCGCTGCGGATCAGCTCAAGGTTCTGCCTTTTTTGTTGCACTTCGGCTTGTTTTGATTTCAGCTCTGATTTTGCTTGGATTAGCTCACCGTAGTTTTCCGGCACAATCTTTTGTTCAACTAACTGCTGCAAGTTTGCCAGCGTCTGTTTGGCGGAATCTAAGCTCGCCTCACTTTGCATTAAAGCGGTGGTTGCGTCGGTTAACGCTTGCGGTGTTGGATTTGGACGCACTTTGATCAAAGGCGTGCCCAAGGTAACTTGTTCACCGACCCGATGATAAATTTCACCGACAATCCCCTCAATTTGCGATTTTATAGATACCGAGTGAGCTGGCACGATTTGGCCAACAGCGATTGCCTGTTTGGCAATATTTCCCTGTTCGACCGTCAGAGTGGGGAAAGCCGAGAGAGATTCATTGCTATTGGTAGTTAGGTAATAGCCCCCGCTGATTAAGGCGGCGCTAATTACCGCGATGGCCCAACGCTTTTTCATGAACAATTCCATATCAAGGAGAAAATAAACAATGGTGGTATGACTTGAGTGTCATCAGAAGGTTCCTTCATGCTATAGAAGTAGCGCATAAAAACCTGTATTGATTTGTCATGATAATGTCAGCTAGAAATAGCAAACAGCATGCAGTTGTCTGTTCTGATGAAAAGGGCGATCATTGACCGCCCTGATGGTAATAGTAGAAATGAGGTGTAGCGTAGAAAGGATCCGAGAGGAATTTAGCGCTTATTACGCAAATAACGTTTACGACGCTCTACTTTTTTGGCTGCTTTTTCCTCGGCTTCTCTGGCCGCTCGTTCTTCCACTTCCACTAACTCTTTGGTGATCATCTCAGGGCGTTCAAGAGTAATTTGGCCGAGAATACCTTGGCGCAATTCATGCAGTAGGATCTCCGACGCTTTGTGCAGATCAATACGGCCACCGGGGCGCAAAGCACCACGTTTGCGGCCAATTTCTTCCATCCATTCCACGTCAGATTGAGGTAGCTCATCGATTTGATAACGCTCTTGCAAACGCTCAGGATAAGCTTGCGCTAAATACTCAACAGTATAAAAGGCTACATCCTCATATTCCATTGCAGTATCTTTTACCGCGCCAGTAGCAGCTAGGCGAAAACCACTGTGTGGGTTTTCCACTTTAGGCCATAAAATTCCCGGAGTATCGGACAGCACAATGCCATTTTGCAAATTGATACGTTGTTGGCGGCGAGTAACGGCGGGTTGGTTACCTGTTTGAGCCACAGCGCGACCGGCTAACGTATTGATGATGGTTGATTTACCGACGTTCGGGATGCCCATGATCATGGTGCGAATATTTTTCCCCACTTCTTCACGATGTGGTGCCAACTTACGGCAAAGCTCCATGATTTTATGCACTTCTTGAGGGTTAGACGTGGTTACCGCCATTGCTTTCACCCCTTGTTCTTTCTCAAAATGATCGATCCACAATTGCGTCATTTCTGGGTCTGCTAGGTCACGTTTATTGAGTACCTTCACACACGGTTTATTACCACGCAAATGGGAGATAAGTGGATTCTCGCTGCTAAACGGGATACGAGCGTCCAACACTTCGATAATCACATCAACTTGCGGAATGACCTCTTCGATCTCCTTACGTGCTTTATGCATGTGTCCCGGAAACCATTGAATTGTGTTGTTAATCATTTGAATTTATTGCCTTTAGTTTTTGGTTATTAGCTGGTGGGGTATCAGGTGGGGTACCAAAACAATTTATTAGTTTTATTGGGTAGCAATACCAAATTAACCATAATCACAGCAGCTGTTATGCTGTGCATTTTAGCATTTTTATCATAGCGCGGGAATCTGCATATTCTGGCATGCAGATTCACCTTCTTTGTTCCGATAGTCTCTTCTGAGGGCGATGACGTAAATCAATAGATATCCCCCACTTATGTTATAAAAAAGTAACATGATAGAGTCTTGTTGGCTCGAAGCGATCCAGCATACTACTTAGTGCACCTTTATCTTTTACTCAAATAGCGCGTTAAACCTCGCTTTATCTTTTCTACTTTTTTCTTCGAGTTGTTGTTTTATTTCTTGAGCTTTATTCGCCCACTGAAGAGTCATCATCGATACCACTTGGTTTACTGGTTGATCAAACTCAGTTGATAAATATTTCAATTTTTCTGCGATGAATTCGTCAACCACTAAATTTAGCGTGGTTTTTTTATCCCTTTTTATCTTATTTCTATACTTGACTTGTCCCCAAGCTTTTTTCATGTTTATTAAAAATAAAGCTTTATCTGAATAAGACAATGGAATTGCATAAAATAAAGAAGGTATGAAAATATGAATATAACGTTCATCATGAAATAGTTCAGGAATTTTTTTGAAGTTTCTATTAACTAAGTCACTTTTATAAAGATATGATTTTGCCCAAATAAGTTGTTCTTTATCCCTAGCATCTATCCAATAAAATGGAAAATGTCTTCTTTGGTAAGCGTATGATTCATTCAAATAATCTAAGTATTTATGCTTGTAATTGAAGTGACAGTCCATGTAGTTAATGAAATTAATAAAATCTAATCTCATTGTTTTAATGCTATTAACTATCTTTAATTTGGATATTGATGAAAAATGAAAAGGGGCTGGTTTGGTTGTTGTACGATTGTTAAAGTATATAAGGTCACCAGATTGACTAAAAACATTGTTGTTCATTAGATGAATATAACAAAACAAAGTTGCAATTTTATCGTTATTTATAAATTCAAATTTTTTCTCATTGATACAATTGCTTAATAATTTGTTGAGTTTACCAATTATTATTTCTTTATTTAATTCATGTCTGTTCATGAGGCCGAAACAAAGTTTACTCTCAAAGTTATCATAATCTCCTTCAGGGAAATAATTTGTTTCATTACAAATGAATCTTAAGAAATCTATATCTGACTTAGGTTTTGTTTTATGTTAATTTTTATTTCTTTAACTATTTTATTATTATTTTCTTCCTCGTTCATTATTGCCTACTTAGTGGTTTTTATGTGTTTTTATGGTGGTCATTTTATTATGGTTTTGGTGGTTTGGTCAACGGTTATTAGGCTTGTGTCAGATTTTTATGAGTT
>NZ_CAWNMS010000077.1:0-14260 GCF_963875605.1 Vibrio sp. V04_P4A5T148 | reverse complement strand
TTATTGACATGGATATAACACGTGCAATGTATTATTAGTTAATAATGTTATATAGTTTTTAATCTAAACCATTAATGAAAATAAAACTTGTTTAAAGCGATTAAGACCTACTTTTGGACTATTTTAGTTCTAATACCTATTCAAACCTATGCCGATTCGTTGCCAGAACGCATCGACCTTTTTGCGTCGCTTTTTGATTATAGT
The DNA here is from genome assembly GCF_963875605.1 of Vibrio sp. V04_P4A5T148. Taxonomy (NCBI): domain Bacteria; kingdom Pseudomonadati; phylum Pseudomonadota; class Gammaproteobacteria; order Vibrionales; family Vibrionaceae; genus Vibrio; species Vibrio sp. V04_P4A5T148. The sequence continues at coordinate 14,056 of NZ_CAWNMS010000077.1, read as the reverse complement.
ACCGCTGATGTAAGTTATGATATCCGTACTTTGCAGGTTGATTATCCAACTCGCTTATTGACTCCCGAATCAATGTTACCGCAAACGGCTGAATACCCTTTAAAAGATCTACAGTTGTTATACAAATTATCTCAAAGCTGTACAGGTAAGTTGCCGCTGAGCCCACTCATAACAGAGCCATTAGTCTTCACGAGAGCTATCTGTAAAGGATCTCAATTACCGTCGAAATGGTTTGCGAGAAGCGCTTTGATTCACCCAGGAGGTGGGACATATGCGGCTCGTTATGTGAAAAAATACCCTGAGAAATTTGTCGAGTTGCAACAATATATGCACATACGAGAGCGCACCAAAGCAAGTGTGGATTCTTTGCTTGGCCGCATCCAAAACATGAATGAAGATACGATCTTAGCACTTATATCAGGTGCAACCATGTTTGTAGAGAACAGCGATCTTTGGCTGAGAAAAGGGGATATGTATTACGTTTTTAACGAAGACGTATGGTTAGACAACGCGAGTAAAGCAGGACTCAGCTATAGCATGGCCTCGGAAAATTCGACCTGTTTTATTCAAAGAGGCAACATTTGTTGGAATGTTGAAGATCATTCCAACGTGTTACGGATAAGTATGGTAATTCTTGTCCTAGCTAACATAATACTTGTATTAGGCTGGTCCCTTTATCGTTGGAATTCAAAACGACAGGAAATGAAAAGTCGTATGTTGGTGCTGCAGATTCTTACTCACGAGCTCAGAACACCCATTGCAAGTCTATCGCTAACCGTTGAAGGATTTCGGCGCGAATTTGAAAGGTTACCATCAACTGTTTACGATGAGTTTAGACGGCTATGCGAAGATTCCAGACGTTTACGGCAACTGGCCGAAGCCAGTAAGGATTATTTACAGTCAGAGAGCAGGCCGCTTGCAACAGACTGGGTACCTTCCGTTGAAGAATGGTTACAATACAAAGTGGAAGAAGAGTTTCGTGAAAGCATAGATCTTGTTATAAACAAAGATATTGCAGCTAAACTGAATGTTTATTGGCTTGGGACATGCATCGATAACTTAATTAGAAACGCAGTAAAATACGGTGTTGCTCCAGTTACGTTAGAGGTAACAACTAAACAAAATTCAATCACGATCAAAGTTACAGATCAAGGTCTGTTAAATCATCGAGATTGGAGAAATTTACGTAAACCTTTTGTCAGCAAAAGTGGCTTAGGTTTAGGTTTGACTATTGTAGAATCAATGGTAGGTCGGATGGGTGGTAAGATGACACTCGCAGGACCGCCAACCACATTTATATTGGAGATCCCCTGTGAAACAGACATTGCTTCTCGTTGAAGATGATAAAAACCTTGCCGATGGCTTATTAGTAAGCCTTGAACAAGCAGGGTATGACTGTTTACATGCAGAAACTATTGCAGATGTTAAACAGCATTGGGACAGTGCAGACTTAGTCATCCTCGATCGCCAATTACCCGATGGCGATTCTGTTCAGCATTTGCCAGAATGGCGTAAAATAAAAGAGTTGCCAGTAATTCTTTTAACCGCACTTGTTACGGTCAAAGACAAAGTGGCCGGATTGGACGCGGGGGCAAATGATTACTTAACCAAGCCTTTTGCCGAGGCTGAATTATTTGCACGAATTCGAGCCCAGCTTCGTTCACCAGAATCAGAAGGGCAGGATGACACGAAAGTGGTTACACCCAATCTTGTTATTGATAAAGCCACAAGAGAAGTTTTTTTTAAAGAAGATTCAATTACCTTAACGCGTACTGAATTTGACTTACTCTTATTTTTAGCAAGCAATCTCGGGAGAGTGTTTACGCGTGACGAATTGCTTGATCATGTATGGGGTTATAACCACTTTCCAACGACAAGAACCGTAGATACCCACGTGTTGCAATTGCGCCAAAAACTTCCAGGCTTAGAGATTGAAACCTTACGCGGTGTTGGATACAAGATGAAAGCGTGATGCAGAAATCTCGTTTACTATTGGTAGGCATAGCATTTGTGACTATTCCTACCAAAGCACAAAATGTTGAGTGGTTCGATCAAATCACACCGCTTACCCAAGCGCATCAGAATCTTTTAAATAATAATTTAGAAGCAATGTTTAACTCACTTGTCGAAGTGTGGCAGCTTGAACATAACAAAAACATTCAGAGCCATCTCAATGAATTATTATTACAATCATTAACCGTTGATTGCGGTAAAAGTTTAGACAAAAAACCACTCCCCGAATGGCTTAAATCAATCACCATTAATAGGCAAGAGATCCAGAGCCCAGGAAGAGATGCATTTCATGTTGATATAGAAGTGGACGCTGAAAAACCACTTGCTGATATTAGACTGGCGCAGTGGGTCGATAAAAGTTTATCAACCGATAGCTTATTAACGACCACTTCGAGTGACAGCGTCACTGGAAAGGCACATTACTTAAAGCGTTATAATCTCAATAGTAAAATTACAATGGGTTTATACCGTCTTGATATAACAGCCAAAGATCAGCAATCTTGGAGCGCATGGATTGTGCTTGGTGAACCCAAAGCAAAGCAAATTGTACGTTGGGCTTCGAAAGATCAATGGCAAATTGAAAAAAAAGCGCTACTCAATCCATATTGCCCTTTACCTGAACTCAATGTATCGCTGTATGATTACATCGATGGAAAATACTCTGAAATATGGAGTCAACGCTACGAGTCTGAGTATCCTAATGAACTTGAAATCACTAATTTAGCTGCAGACCGTTATGTACTAGCGGTATCAATGACTCAACAACGTTGGCAAGGGCCGATTATCATTGAGCAATCTCAAGTAATCAGTAAAACCTACGATGTTTCAGTAGATGAATAATTAAAGATAATAGACAATATGCCGTTATAGACATAAAGGAAACGACACGTTTATAACATTATGAAAAATTTCATTAAAATACTCCCACTTGCAGTCGTACTTACACCATCTTTCAGCTTCGCAGCCAATTATGCAATAGAGGCGCGAGGGGATGCGATGGGTGGTGTAGGGGTTGTATCGGCGAACTTTCTCACTGCTCCATTTTATAACCCTGCACTTGTGGCTATTTATCGTCGTAACGATGACGTAGGTATGATCGTTCCCAGTTTCGGGATTTCTTATAATGATGAAGACCACATGGTCGATGATTTAGACAGCATTTCAAACTTCATAGAAAAAAAAGATTACACAAATACTGAACAGCTGCAGAAAAGTTTAGATAATTTACAAAATGATAAACTAAAAGCCGAAATTGGCGGTGTTGTCGCCTTTGCCATTCCTAACCAATTTATAGCGGCTAATTTATTCGCCAAAGCCTATACCGAAACGTTTGTCACTCCTGATATTTACAGCGGCGAAAATACTGCGTCATTAACTCCAGAGCTACAAACTGTCGAAAACGCAGAGCTCAGCGCAGTGAACGCTGTTTCCGTTGGGGTAACAGAAGTGGGTTTCTCGCTAGCCAAGTACCAAACATTTTTAGGCCAACATATTGCCTTTGGTGTAACACCTAAACTTCAACGCATCTACACCTATGTATATTCAGCAAGCGTAACCGATTACGATATCAAAGATGCACGCGATAATGGCCAAGGTGAAACCATGTTCAACCTTGATGCCGGCGCATTGTGGTTTTATGGGCCTTTAAGAGTTGGATTTTCCGCAACCAATTTAGTCAAGAGAGACATTCAAACTCAATCTTACACTAAGAGTCTTAAGAGCCAATTCGGTAAAACACGAGACATCAATATTGGCTACGCATACCAAATGAGGCCACTTTATACAGTAGGCGTAGGTATTGTTGCAGACTATGCCACATTAAGCGTGGATTATGATCTTAATGAAGAAGAGCGCTACACTAATTTTAATGACAATACACAGATGATTCGAGTAGGTGGTGAAATCGATATCATGCGTCAGTTAAAATTAAGAGCAGGATATAAGAAGAACTTAGCATACGATAATGTTGATGGAACAATCACAGCAGGGGTAGGGATCTCACCTCTCAATCTCTTCCAACTGGACATTGGAGCAAGCTATACAAACGATAATGCGATGGGAGCTTACATAAATTTCCTTGCTAGTTATTAACTCGATCTCTATAGTCAGGCTCCTAATCAACCGGAGCCTTTTTAAATGTTTGATGATATTCCAACTTTATCTCACCAAGAACAGCAAGAAGCTGTTGAGAAAATTCAACAACTAATGGCTCAAGGTATCAGTACCGCAGAAGCCATAAAAATCGTTGCATCCCAAATTAGAGCAGAAAAATCTGCAGATAAAACGAATTAATTCTCAACCTAACTATTTCCATTGCATAAGAGCGTTCACTCATTAGTGGACGCTTTTTTGTATCGAGAAAACCCCCAGCTAGGCTGGGGGTTCCGTAAAGCTTACAGCTATAAGTCAGTTATATAACCCCTTTCAATTTGATAAAAACGTCTTGTGGTCTGGCAACTGCAAGAGTTAATTAAGAATTGAAAGGGGGTCCCAATGGGGGACGAAAAGAGCTTAGCGCACACGCGATAGAATTGTAAATATCATGTAGTTTTTGCACCTAAGTACCGAAGGCCTGTGTTCTACCAGACTTCGCCGGGATATCATCCAAATGCTTACCAACGAGCAAGTGGGTAGCGTATATTCTCGATTTTTGGTGCTTTCAGCGATGTTCTGTTTAACAGGTTTTGTAGCGAAACTTGGCCATTAGTCTAAGTATTTAAGTGAACTTAGCTGATCAGATCGTAGGTTGATAATTTAGTTCCATGATTTAGGAAACAAAGCCATTTTATGTAGGATTTTTCTGGGATTATGAGTCGTCTATTGTCTGCTTTTACTGATGATTATATTGTTAAGTGAATGAAATCTAGTCTAGGAATCTCGGAATGATAACCAATAACATAACTAATGCTCAACTCAGCGGCATTGGCATTGAGCGAAACGCTCCTCAAGTGGGTCCCCAAAACGTCGAGGCTTACCTTGCAACGATTAAGAAAGCCCAAAAAGACCTTGAAAAAATCGATCCTGCTATGGCATCAGTCGATGAGCAATCAGCAGATTCTGAAGTACTGGCTATGGTAGCAGCTCATCAAAAACAAGTTGTCCAGTCTATGGTGGGTAGTAATCCTGAGGATGCTATTGCATTGACACTAGCGGCTGGTATCGAAGCATGTAGTGCTCGACTTGAAGCGATACAGCAGCAAGCTATGGGCTTAGGTGTATTTGTAGATTCCATGGAAGCGATGTGGGAAGACATATCAAAAACATCACCATTAACAGGGTATGCGTTAGAAGACGCTTTTCAACTAGTGCTTATGGATGTATTGATCCACATTGACGATTACAATTTAACTGCGGATGAAAAAGATGCCCTTCAACGTTTTATGGAATGTGGTGGTTCAGGGATGCATGGTTCTCATGAAAACTATGATCAATATGAATTTGTTGCTGACCTTCCTGGACTTTTTAACAAAATTCATGACCACGCACCCAAGGACAGTTTTGCTTATACAATTACTGATTCCATGAAAAATAATTCTGGTTGCCCTGGGGCTTTAGTAACGCAATTTCAGGATAATTGGGGTACTGCTAGTGAATGGTATTCTAACTGGACTAATGGCATAGGCGATGTCTCTCCAATTATGCGTATGGCATTACTCTCTAGTGTGCTGGCTGATTCATCTGTGGAAATCTCCAGCGACGAATATAATATGTTTCTTACTGGTAGCCTGTCTGATATTGATACCTTTATGAACGAAAAGTACGGTAAAAATACCATTGAATACATTAACGAGGATCTTGCTATGTGGAACTATTACTTCGATCCTAGTGAGAATCCAGTTACCGGTTTTGGTATGAATTTCCATTCTTCTAGTGGAATGCTGGTAGACTACTTCACTGCATTATCAGAGAATTTACCTTCTCGACCTCTCACCGACGAGGAGCTGAAAGAAGTCAACCGTATCGGTGATCAGGTAAGAATGCTGCAAGAGACTCTCAAATATTGGTTGCAAATTTGCCGAGACGAGCTAGTGGCCATTGCACGTAACATCTAGTTCAGAACGGTCAATTAGGTCGGTCGAAATAAAAATGGGTTGTGGCATCTGAAACACATATACACATTCATGCATTCAAGAGGGACTGCCAACGCGTGGCGGCTTTAGCGCAAGTGTTTACAGTGGGTTTTTGAGTTCGGCGGTGCGTTGTTAAACACCGCTGTAGCTTCAAGTAGGAAGAGAATATAACAATCTAGAGTTACGGATGTGATGAAAATTACCATTTTTCTGTATTCACGCTCTTTTTGAACTGAGTCGCTAAAAACGTTAGCAATACGTTAAAAGCTGTCTATATTTTTCCAGTCTGCTAGAATCGCGTTGTTTATATTTTAGCCTTTAATTTTACACACTTATCGAGGTTTTACATGGAGCTTGGATTAATCATCGTTTTTATCGTGGCTGCAGCGGTCATGGTTAAGAAAGAGATGTCAGAAAATAAGAAATAGACTCACTCATTGATAACTTTTCTACCCCTTTTTAAATGAATGTGTCTCAAAGCCAGTATTAAACTGGCTTTGTTATTTCTACGATTTTTGGTTCCAAACCAGTTCCCCTCGTCTATTTTCCATCCCGTCAGAGATACCACAACGATGATAAATAAGGCATACTCGTTATTGCATACTCACTGCAATTTCACCAAAGGATGTCTATTTTGCAAAGTCCAATTACCTTAGAAGCGCTTCATATTTTAGATGCGATTGATAGACGAGGCAGCTTTGCTGCGGCGGCAAATGAGCTAAGCCGTGCACCATCATCGCTGAGTTATCAGATCCAAAAATTGGAACAAGATTTAGATATCACTATTTTTGACCGTTCAGGGCATAAAGCGACGTTTACTGAAGCCGGCTTGCTCATTCTTGAGCGGGGTAGAGCCATTTTATCGGCGACAGAAAAATTGGTGAATGACGCAACCTTGTTAGCGAATGGTTGGGAACTGGATTTGACGGTCGCATTTGACGGTATTATCCCTATTCATAATTTTTTCCCAATGGTTGAAGCGTTAGGTAATGTCAGTAAAACACGAATCCGTCTTCAAGAAGAAATTTTAGCGGGGTGTTGGGAGTCACTTTCAACCGATCGAGCCGATTTGCTGATTTGCCCACGTATCGATACGTTACCACAAGATGTAAAAGCAGAAACCATAGGAACTATGTCAATGGTTTGGGTAGCGGCCAGCTCGCATTACGTGCACAAACGAAGCGGTGCATTTGATGAAGAAGCAAGGCAAAAGTATCGAGTGATTGCGATTGCCGATACCGCGCGTGACCAGCCTGCAATGAGCGTGAATATTTTGCAAAAACAACCGCGTCTGACGGTAACTAATTTCAGTGCAAAATGTGCCGCGTTAGTGGAAGGGTTAGGTATTGGCACATTACCAAAACAGATAGCAGAACCATTGATCGCCGCAGGTAAACTGAAAGCAATCAGCGGATCTGAAGAAAAATCGATGCAGATCATTATGGCATGGCGGCGTAATAAAATGGGCGAAGCAAAGTCGTGGTGTGTGCAATACCTCAAGAAAAACTGGACGCTAAGTTAAAATTTTGGGCGGATCGCAGTGATCAAATCTGATCGCTACGGCTTTATTCTGGTTTATTTAAGATCAAAACCATATCTGCCGTCCCATCTTCGAAATGCACTTCAATCTCAAAACCTAATTTTTGCGCTAGCGTCAACATGCCTCGGTTGGTTGGCATGGTCATGCCGGAAATTTGTAAGGTTCCTTTCAAGCGACAATAGTCGATGATTTTTTGCAGCAAGATTTTACCCAAACCTTTTCCTTTTAAATCCGAACGGATCAAGATGGCGAACTCAGCATCGCTATTCTCAGGGTTAATGAGTGCTCGTGAAACGCCAATAATACTCTCTTGATCATTGGTATGATCCACTGCGACAAAAGCCATTTCTCGGTCATAGTCAATTTGAGTGAAATTGGCTAAGGCTTCATGGTTAAACTCACCGACATCCGAAAAAAAGCGTTTGTATAAATCTTCCTTTGATACGTTACGGATAAACTCTGCATGTTGCGGCTCATCCTCTGGCAAGATTGGGCGTAAGGTAATGGCCGAGTTGTCCTTCAGGATCACACTTTCTTCAAACTCACTTGGATAGGGGCGGATAGCTAATCTACTTTGTCCGTCGCCTTGGTAATCTTTTAGGACTAAGTTGGCATCCAATATGGTGAATTGATTGCCATTGGCTAAAACCGGGTGAATATCTAATTCATCTATTTGTGGACATTCAATAATCATCTGCGAGATACGAACTAAAAACTCAGATAACCCATCAATATTCATTGGCTCTGGTAGTTTTTGCAGCCGAATTTTCCCGCTGCGTATTGCTCTGACAATCAGATAACGAGCGAGCGTCATATTCAGTGGGGGGAGTGCGGCGGCGGCATCGATTGATTCATCCCATTCTGAACCACCTTGTCCCAGTAAAATGACCGGGCCAAAGGTTGTATCAGTGATCACTTTGATCCTGAGCTCTTCACCGCCAGCGAGCTTTGCCATTGCCTGAACCAATAACCCATGAACATTAGCGGAAGGATACGAGATCTGCGTGCGATCCAATATCGCTTGTGCTGCGCTTGCCACTTCGTGGCGGTTGCGTAGATTGAGCATCACGCCTTGCACATCTGATTTATGCGTAATATCGGGCGAACGCAATTTCACCACGACTGGGTAACCAATTTGCTCGGCAATATGTACCGCTTCACTGGCATCAGAAGCTATCCAAGTTGGTAATACGTTAAAATTAAAACATTTAAATAGCTTGCCTATTTGGTGTGTATCAAGGTGGCGGGTAGGGTGTATATCCAGTTGCTCCGCTATCCATTGCTGCGCGCTGTGTATTTCTGACACGTGAACGGGTTCTGCGGTCGTCGGCGTTTCCATTAGTTGCTTTTGATTTCGACGGTACTCGACTAAGTGCATGAATGCCACCACTGCACTTTCTGGCGTTCGATAGGTTGGGATGCCCGCTTGGGTAAATATTTGTCTAGCCGGGCGCGCGGTAAGTTCTCCTGACCAATTGGTTAGGATGTTAAAACGTTTATGGCGAGGGTGCGCTTTAATGGCATCGACCACCGCTTGAGCGGTTTGTTCAGACTGCGCAATCGCAGATGGGCTGTGCATAATGAGAATGGCATCGGTTTTATCACTATCTAGCAGCACATTTAGTGTATTAACGTAGCGAGTATGATCCGCATCACCCACCATATCGACCGGATTACTGTGAGACCAACTTTTAGGCAGGCACTGATTTAGTTTTTGATAAGTAGACTCTTCAAGATCGGCAAGTTTTCCGCCTCGATCTAACAAGGTATCGACGGCCATAATAGCTGGCCCGCCACCATTGGTAATAATAGCAAGACGTTCACCTCGTAATGGAACGGAGTGAGTGAGTGTTTCGACAGCGGCAAAGAGTTCATGGGTATTATTCACCCGTAACATACCCGTGCGTTGAATTGCGGAGTCATAAATAATGTCGAGTGTATTGTCTCCACCAGTATGTGCTTGCGCCGCTTTACGTCCAGCAAGCGTTCTTCCTCCTTTTAATACTAAGATTCGCCGGTTACGTGACGCGGCACGCGCTGCCGACATAAAACGGCGAGCATCCTTAATCGTATCAACATAAAGCAAAATGGCTTGGGTGTGTCTATCCGTGCTCAGGCAATCAAGCAAGTCAGAGAAATCGATGTCGCTGGCATTACCAAGAGAAATAAATGCTGAAAATCCGATCTCTTTGTCATTTGCCCAATCTAAAATCGTGGTACAAACCGCTGCAGATTGTGAAATAAAGGCAATGTTACCTTTTAAGGCTGTGACAGGAGAAAACGAAGCGTTGAAATTTAACCAAGGTAGGATCAGCCCTAAGCTATTGGGACCCAAAATGCGCATTCCTGCCGATTTTGCAATGCTAGAACATTGGGCTTGGATTTCGACTCCTTGAGCATCTTCAGTATACATATCAGATGAAAGTACGATGACGGAGCTGATGCATTTATCTGCCAATTGCTTAAATAAGGTGACGTTGCGTGTTGCGTGCGTGCATAAAATCGCAATGTCAGGGACGATAGGCAGAGATTCGATACTTTTGTAGGCCAATACGCCACAGACGGATGGATAATAAGGCGTGACAGGCATAATCGCACCATCGAAGCCTCCTTGAAGTAGGTTCTTCATCACGATATTGCCAGCACGAAGCGAGCGTACTGATGCACCAACAACCGCGATCGATTTTGGTTTCAGGAATGGATTTAAATTGTTCATGTTGATGAACCTTTCACTCACAAATTACCGTTAGCTTAGCGAACAAATGCTATCCTTGTTCACTATATTGGTTTGATTGTGATCATTACGTCGTGAGACAACTGCGACTTTGTGCCATAAATCACAGTACAAGGGTATATAATCACAAAGCGAGCTTGATTCTGAGCGTCGCTATCGGCATGATTTATAGTAATTTCTACTTAAGGCGTTGAACAATTCATGAAAAAAATCACAATTGTCGGTTTATCAGTGCTTCTGGCTGCCTGTGCATCTGATACATACATTACCGATGTCACCTCTGAAAGCCATCGTGAAGAGTACAAAGTTGCTCCGGTTCAGCAACCAGTAGTCGCTCAAGAAGGCATGGCTACTGGAATTTCTGAGAGCAATGTCGAAACGAATGTGGTGAAGATGTCTCCTAACGATACAGAGAAAAAAGTCGTTAAGATGAGCCCTCAAAGCAAAGCCGCAGTAGCGCTCATTCCACCGACAGCTAAACAGACGGCAATGAATCCGCGTTTTGGCTACACCATTCAGGTCGTTGCTGTTGGATCACAGAATAAAGTTGATCAGTTTGCCAGTAAACTGCCCAATTCTGACGGCCAACCTATTTGGGAAAATTATAAAGTAGTGAATGGAACCAAGTGGTACACCGTACTTTATGGTGACTACGCAACTCGTGCCGATGCTGTTGAAGCAATTAAAACACTGCCAACCGAGTTTCAAGCAATGAAACCTTTTGCCAAAAGTATTGATACCATCAAAAATTCGGAATTTCCGACACTCAATAAGTTGAACTGATTCTGGATTTTATCGCGAATAAATGATCAAAGGGGCTTATGCCCCTTTATTGCTTATAACTTAGCCTGTTACAACAGTAAAAAGGTTTTCCTTGGCTAAAACCGTGTAACTTCACACTGAATTGATTATCATGATTTATAGTTTATTCGTCAGCAGCATGGACAGATTTTAATGACTCAAACAACAATCCTATTATTATGTGGTGGCGGTTCGTCAGAACATGAAGTTTCACTTGTGTCAGCCAACTATTTACAAGCACAACTTGAAAAAACAGAAGGTTTTCAAGTTATTCGCGTCGAAATGCGACCCGATGGTTGGTACAGTGAAAAGGGCGATCTGAGTTTTTTAGATACGAATGCTGCAACGTTGAATACCAATGGTGTTGCCGTCAATATCGATTTTGTGGTTCCTTGCATTCATGGTTATCCAGGGGAAACGGGCGACATTCAATCGATGCTCGAGCTGGCTGGCATCCCATATTTAGGTTGTGGTCCAGAAGCCAGTGCTAACAGTTTTAATAAAATTACATCTAAGCTTTGGTACGATGCGCTGGGTATTCCTAATACACCTTATCTTTTTCTTTCAGAAAATAATGCACAAGCGCATCAGCAGTGTAAGCAGGCTCTGGAAAAATGGGGAAGTGTGTTTATTAAAGCGGCGAGACAAGGCTCATCTGTTGGTTGTTACAAAGTCACCGAGGTTTCCCAGCTCAACAGCGCAATCGATGCGGCTTTTAGCTACTCGGAACAAGTTCTGGTTGAAAAAGCAGTGAAACCTAGGGAATTAGAAGTTGCCGCTTATCAGCTTGATGGTGTTTTATATCTTTCTAAGCCGGGTGAGATCATCGCACCAGAAGACGCATTTTATACTTATGAAGAAAAATACAGTGCGACTAGCCATTCGATGACTGAAGTACAAGCTCAGAATTTAACCAGAGATCAATTAGAAATGATAAGTGATTGTGCTGCTAGGGTTTTTACCCACATGAAGCTTAGGCACCTTGCACGTATTGATTTCTTTTTAACCCCAGAGGGAAACATTTATCTTAATGAAGTTAACACCTTCCCAGGCATGACTCCCATTTCAATGTTTCCTAAAATGTTAGAGCATAATGGGCATAGGTTTCATGAATTTCTAGCCAATTGCGTGACAACGTCACTCAATCAAAAGGTTTAATGACCTTAAATTTCATCTGTTCACTTTCTGCAATGTCGAGCTTTCCAATGTATTGAGCTGGCATTGCAGGGCTTAACCATCGTCCAAATTGCTGAATATCTTGAGTTTTATAACCTTGTTTAGCCAGTTCTTGAGCCGCACCAACACGGGTTGATTGGCCTGAAAACCTCAATTCAAATATGCCTAAACGTTGCCCTGCATGACGTAAGATACGGAAAATAGACGCATCATTTAAAGATCTATTTGAAATATTGCCATGGCGATCGATTGAACAAAACACAATGTTCGACTCTTTATTGAGTAATTGTAGCCACTTTTTAAGTGCAAGAGAGGCCGATTCAGAAAGATAATAATCGACATTTCCCACGATGATCTTCATTTGCCCATCCACAGTTAAGACTTGGCCTGTACTTAGTTTTTTAAGCTCACTTCGTTTCAAAGCACACTCAAACATCACATAATAGATGGCAAGATCGCGGATATCCTTTTTGTGAGGTGAATGAATAAGTTGTATATCTAGTGCCAATAAATGTTTTTTCGTTAACGGTGTCGCTTGCTTAGCATCATCGCCTTTCTCTCCTTTAAGACGAAACAAAGAAAGTTGAGTGAGTCGGTTTTGCGTGGGGTCTTTCATCGAAAGTAGGCGATGGATGATACCAATGGTGACCATGTAACGCCTGATTGTCGCGTATTTTCTCAAACGAGCTTCCGTTTCGATAAATTGCCTAACAGCTGTTGTTGAGCCAGGAAGAGGAGTAACACATCTTATTTTGCAAAATGTAACAAAATAATTCCAATCTTTAGTCATGGCCAAAGCGGAGTTCTTCGAATATTGCCAATGTGTCAAATGTTGAAATTGTTCAAAGCAAACTGTGTCGGAAAATTCGGTAACCTTTTGTTTTAAAATCATAGGATCTGTGATGAGAGGGATGTTTTTTTTCATCTTGATGCACTATAACAATATGGTTTATCGATAAATATACTTGATAACGGTGAAGATACAATTATTATTTAACTAACCTATAATTAAAAAGACCAATAACATATGGCTATAGCGACGTATCGAGGATTTACCCTTACATCTGCGCCTAACTCTACAGATATATGGCAAGTTAAGATCAAAAACCATGTTTTGACTGGTAACCTTGCGGCAGTTAAAAAAAGCATAGACTGGTGGTGTGATACTGCCTCTATCATTGATCCTAGAGAGTTCAGTGCGGTAGGTAAGAAGAGAGAAGCTCCAAATGGTAAACAAGAGCAATTTGGCGGCTTTACACTGAAGAATGATACAGGTGAGCTCAATGGGTGGTATTGCTTTTTCAATGGTCGCTTAATCAAAGGTTCAAAAGTGGCTATTCAAAAACATATCGAAGCTTATTTGCTTGCAAAACAGAAAGCAGAACAATTAAAGAAGTAAATGATTTATGACACTTGTATATTCTACGGATTTAGGCCGTATCAAAGCTGAGCCTGAAGTTATGGAACGCCCTAAAGGAGATGGAGTGGTTAGAATCCATCGTCAAACAAAAGGGCGAAAAGGGAAAGGCGTGAGTATCGTGACCGGCTTGGATTTAGATGATACTGCACTAAAGCTATTCGCGGCAGAAATCAAGAAAAGTTGTGGGTGTGGTGGCTCAGTAAAAGATGGTGAAATAGAAATCCAGGGTGATGCTCGAGACAAAATTAAAGCTTATTTAGAAAAGAAAGGTTTCATAGTTAAACTAGCCGGAAATTAACGTA
>NZ_CAWNMS010000076.1:0-14383 GCF_963875605.1 Vibrio sp. V04_P4A5T148 | reverse complement strand
CTCACCACTTTATAGACAAATAAAACAATTTATTTTAGATAACATTGAATCCGGACACTGGCCTGTCGGCCAACGTATAAGCACCGAGCTAGAACTGACTGAGCAATTTAATGTGAGTCGGATGACGGTGAATAAAGCGATACGGGATCTGGTAGCTGATGGAAAACTGCAACGCCGACCAAGGCTAGGTACTTTTGTTTGCGCTGTAGAAGACAAAGCGGAATCACCGCTACTTGATATTCGTAATATTGCTGACGAGGTCGCTAGCCGAGGGAAGCAATATCGCAGTAAAGTCTTAAAGCAACTTGCGTTAACAGCAGATGAAAGTGTCGCTATCAAACTCGGCGTCATGCTAGGATCTTCTGTTTTTTATAGTGAAATCATTCACTTTGCTAATGATACTCCGATACAACTGGAAGTGCGTTGGGTCAATAGCCACTACGCGCCCCACTATCTTGAACAAAACTTTTCGTTCATGACGCCCAATCAATATCTTTCACAAAACTGCCCATTAAGTGCCATTGAGCACACTGTTGAAGCCATTATTGCCGAGCATCACATCAAACAATTGTTGCAGTTGGCCGTCAATGAACCCTGTTTACTACTTAATCGCCGTACCTGGAGTGGCGATAAGTTAGTCAGCTCTGCACTGCTTTATCACCCGGGCTCGAAATACAAATTAACCTCTAAAGTGATGCTCGACTAACGCTACACATTTCAACATTCGATCACACTTTTACAACATTCATCTTGCACCGCGTGCGCTTTTGCCTTATTTATTTGTATATACATTTAAATCAGCAGCGTACTAAGCGATAACGGTGACAATAAAGATGGATCTAATACTGACCAACGCGCGTATCGTCAGCATGGAACAAGGAGAGCTTGGCTATCAGCCTAGCTCTCCTAAAACTGTGGTGATAAAAGCGGGCAAAATTGACGCCTACCTTGATAGCCACATTCCCATCGCCGCCGCGCCAGAACACAAAGTCATAGATTGCCAAGGCAAGCTTATCACTCCGGGGCTGATAGATTGCCATACTCACCTTATCTATGCCGGTAACCGCGCCAATGAGTTTGAAATGCGCTTGCAAGGCGTCCCCTACCCAGCGATCGCCAAACAAGGCGGCGGTATTTTATCAACCGTCCACGCCACCCGCAGCGCATCCATTGACCAATTGGTTGAGCTAGCACTGCCAAGGTTAGAGGGATTGCTGCGTTCCGGTGTCACATCCGTTGAGATCAAATCGGGCTACGGTTTAACGCTCCATGATGAGATAAAAATGCTCAAAGCGGCTAAGCACCTTGAGGATCATCGCCGCATTAAAGTCGTCACAACACTGCTCGCCGCTCACGCCATTCCACCAGAATATCAACACCGATCAGACGATTATGTTGAGCATATTTGTCAGGAAATCATCCCTCTGGTGGCCGAACAAAAACTCGCTTCGAGCGTCGATGTGTTTTGTGAATCGATTGGTTTTACGCTGGCACAAACAGAAAAAGTGTTCCAAGCCGCAATTGCGCATGGGCTGCAAGTGAAAGGTCATACCGAGCAATTATCAAACCTAGGGGGAAGCGCTTTAACCGCACATTACCAAGGTTTGTCTGCCGATCATATCGAATATTTAGATGAGCAAGGTGTGTTTGCACTCGCCCGTTCCAATACCGTGGCAACCTTGCTGCCCGGTGCTTTTTATTTCTTACGTGAAACCCAACGCCCACCGATTGATTTACTGCGTCAGCATCATATTCCAATGGCCATCGCAAGTGATTTCAACCCCGGTACATCGCCGTTTGCTGACCTCACTCTTATTATGAATATGGCGTGCACACTGTTTGGCTTAACCCCCCAAGAAGCCTTACGAGGTGTGACTCAACATGCTGCGCAAGCGTTAGGTTTTGCTGATTCTCGCGGCAAAATTGCCACTGGCTATGATGCCGACCTCGCCATTTGGAATATTAGCCACCCAGCCGATTTAAGTTATCAAGTAGGCGTACCGCGTTTGCATGCACGCGTAGTTGACGGAGCATTTACCTATGAATAACCCTACCTTTAGCAACACTCAGCACTGCTTCGAGTGGCAAGGCCGTCACGATGCCGAAGATGGCGAGTTAGGTACACGCGTTCACCATCAAACTCAACGTTGCACCGTCAATACGCTACCCATTCAACAAAACCAAGATGAGAAAGCCATTGCCATTATCGGTTTTGAATGCGATGCAGGGGTGGCCCGCAATAAAGGGCGCATTGGCGCAAAACAGGCCCCCGATGCCATTCGCCAAGCGCTGGCCAACATGGCTTGGCATAAGCACTCTCGCTTTTTTGATCTGGGCAATATTCGCTGTATTGATGATGAGCTTGAGCTGGCTCAGCAACAGTGCGCTGATGTGATTGCCCATACGCTTAAACAAACGCCCGTTATCGTACTGGGTGGCGGTCATGAAGTCGCTTGGGCCACGTTTCAAGGCGCAGCGCAATATCTGAGTCAACAAGCCATCAGCCAACCACGGATTGGGATCATCAATTTTGACGCACATTTCGATTTACGTGCTTTTGAGTCAGAGATCGCTTCGGTGCGACCTAGCTCGGGCACTCCCTTTAATCAAATTCATCAATGGTGCGAGCAAAATCAATGGCCATTTCATTACGCTTGCTTAGGTGTGAGCCGAGCAAGTAATACGGCGGCACTGTTTCAACGAGCTGATGAACTGGGCGTTTGGTATATGCAAGATAATCAGTTTTCAGCACTAAGCCCGATTGATCATCTGCGTGAACTGCAACACTTCATTGACCAGTGTGACTATCTCTATTTGACGATTGACTTAGATGTCTTTCCAGCTGCAACGGCGCCGGGAGTCAGCGCCCCAGCGGCACGTGGCGTAAGTTATGAAGCGCTTGCCCCTTATTTTGACAAAATTTTCTACCACAAAAATAAGCTGTTAATTGCCGACATTGCCGAATACAACCCGCAATTTGACCAAGACAATCAAACTGCTCGTCTCGCGGCAAGGCTGTGTTGGGATATCGCCAATGCCATGACCGACGATTAATCGCTACACCTCACTTAACCCGATACTGGCACCATAACAACAATAGCGCCACATTGTGAAACACAAGGAGTCTCAACATGACGCAACCCCATACTCAAGAGCAACGTCTTGATACCACGCGCACCATTCGCGCCCCTCACGGTACAACACTTCGAGCCAAATCGTGGTTAACCGAAGCGCCACTGCGCATGCTCATGAACAACCTTGACCCAGACGTTGCAGAGCACCCACATGCACTTGTGGTGTATGGTGGCATTGGCCGCGCGGCCCGAAATTGGCCGTGCTTTGATAAAATTGTTGAAGTGCTTGAACGCCTTGAAGAGGATCAAACGCTCTTGGTTCAATCAGGCAAACCTGTCGGTGTTTTCCCGACGCACAAAAATGCACCACGTGTGCTCATTGCCAACTCAAACCTTGTACCACATTGGGCCAACTGGGAGCACTTTAATGAGCTCGATAAGCAAGGTTTGATGATGTACGGTCAAATGACGGCTGGCTCATGGATCTACATCGGCTCACAAGGCATTGTACAAGGTACTTACGAAACCTTCGTCGCCATCGCTAAACAGCATTTTGCTGGTAGCGCAAAAGGCCGCTGGGTATTGACTGGCGGCTTAGGTGGCATGGGCGGCGCTCAACCATTAGCGGCAACCATGGCTGGGTTTTCCATGATTGCGGTCGAGTGTGATGAATCGCGCATCGACTACCGCTTACGCACTGGTTATGTCGATAAAAAAGCCACCAGTTTAGATGAAGCCTTGGCGATGATCGATAGCTCGGAGACACCGATTTCTATCGGTTTGTTAGGTAATGCCGCCGATATTTTTCCACAGCTAGTTGAGCGTAATATCACCCCCGATGTGGTGACAGACCAAACCTCGGCCCATGACCCACTCAATGGTTATTTACCCTTAAATTGGAGCATGGAACACGCCGCTCAAATGCGCACTCAAGATGAAAGCCAAGTGGTCAAGGCGGCCAAAGCATCGATGGCCGTCCAAGTTCAAGCGATGTTAACGCTGCAAAAACGCGGCGCTGCCACACTCGACTACGGCAACAATATCCGCCAAATGGCTCTCGAAGAAGGAGTGGCAAACGCTTTTGACTTCCCAGGATTCGTACCAGCCTACATTCGCCCACTGTTTTGTGAGGGGATTGGACCTTTTCGCTGGGTCGCCCTGTCTGGCGATCCCGAAGACATTTATAAAACCGATCAAAAAGTGAAAGAGTTAATCCCTGATAACCCTCATCTACATAACTGGCTAGACATGGCGCGCGAACGCATTCAATTCCAAGGCCTACCAGCTCGCATCTGTTGGGTGGGTTTGAAAGATCGCGAACGTTTAGGCCAAGCATTTAACGCGATGGTGAAAAGTGGCGAGTTAAAAGCGCCAGTCGTGATTGGTCGCGACCATTTAGATTCCGGCTCGGTAGCAAGCCCAAACCGTGAAACTGAAGGTATGCTAGATGGCTCAGACGCTGTTTCCGATTGGCCGCTGCTCAACGCACTGCTCAATACAGCCGGTGGCGCAACTTGGGTGTCACTCCACCACGGCGGTGGCGTAGGTATGGGCTTTTCTCAGCACTCTGGCATGGTGATCTGCTGTGATGGTTCAGATGACGCAGCGCAACGCATTGCGCGTGTTTTACATAACGACCCAGCCACAGGTGTCATGCGCCATGCTGATGCAGGTTATGACATTGCGAAACGCTGTGCTAAAGAACAAAAGCTCGACCTGCCAATGCTCAACCATGAACTCGCGCAACTGAAGTAAGGACAAAAAAACATGTTAAATCTTGTTATTAAACCGGGCCAATTGAGCTTAAAAGCACTGCGTCAAGTAAGCCGAAATCCGGTCACCGTATCACTCGACTCCAGCGCGATAGCGGGTATTGAAGCAAGCACACAAGTCGTTGAGCAAGTGATTGCCGAAAATCGTACTGTTTATGGTATCAACACGGGGTTTGGCCTACTTGCCAATACTAAAATTGCCCCTGAAGATTTAGAAACCTTGCAGCGCAGCATCGTGCTTTCACACGCTGCGGGCATTGGTAAATTCATGGCGGATGAAACCGTTCGCTTGATGATGGTACTCAAAATCAATAGCCTTTCCCGTGGGTATTCTGGTATTCGACTTGAGGTGATCAACGCCTTGATGACGTTAGTTAATCACCAAGTCTACCCCTGTGTTCCACAAAAGGGATCGGTTGGCGCATCGGGTGATTTAGCGCCTTTAGCACACATGAGTACGGTACTGCTCGGCGAAGGGCAAGCTCGCCACAACGGCGAAATTATCTCTGGGCTGGACGCGTTGAAAATCGCAGGGCTAACTCCTATTACTTTAGCGCCAAAAGAGGGGCTCGCGCTGCTCAATGGCACACAAGCTTCTACCGCATTTGCACTAGAGGGGTTATTTGCCGCAGAAGACTTATTTGCCTCCGCCATTGTGTGTGGTTCGATGTCGGTCGAAGCGGCGCTGGGCAGTCGCCGCCCGTTTGATCCGCGCATTCATCGCGTTCGCGGTCATCGCGCGCAAATGGACGCCGCCAGCGCTTATCGCCACGTACTTGACAGCCGCAGCGAGATTGGTGAATCCCACACCGCATGTGAAAAAGTGCAAGATCCGTATTCACTGCGTTGCCAACCACAAGTGATGGGCGCGTGCTTACAGCAAATTCGCAATTCGGCTGAAACGCTAGAAGTGGAAGCCAATGCCGTTTCCGACAACCCTCTGGTGTTTGCAGACGATGGCGACATCATCTCTGGCGGCAATTTCCACGCAGAGCCCGTCGCAATGGCAGCGGATAATTTGGCGCTAGCGATTGCCGAAATAGGTAGTTTGTCAGAACGACGCATGGCGCTCTTGATTGACAGCGCGCTCAGCAAGCTCCCGCCATTTTTAGTGGACAACGGTGGCGTTAACTCTGGCTTTATGATTGCGCAAGTGACGGCGGCAGCGCTAGCCAGTGAAAATAAAACGCTCGCCCATCCGGCTTCTGTTGACAGCTTACCTACTTCGGCCAACCAAGAAGATCACGTGTCGATGGCAACGTTTGCTGGTCGTCGTCTGCGTGATATGAGCGAAAACACGCGTGGT
Organism: Vibrio sp. V04_P4A5T148; assembly: GCF_963875605.1. NCBI lineage: Bacteria > Pseudomonadati > Pseudomonadota > Gammaproteobacteria > Vibrionales > Vibrionaceae > Vibrio > Vibrio sp. V04_P4A5T148. The sequence goes on along the minus strand of NZ_CAWNMS010000076.1, from coordinate 8,231 downwards.
ATTTTAGCGGTCGAGTATCTTTCTGCCGCGCAGGGGCTCGATTTCAGAGCGCCCAATAAATCCTCCGCATTGGTCGAACAAGCGAAACAAATCCTGCGTAAAAAAGTTTCGTTTTACGATAAGGATCGCTACTTCTCGCCAGACATTGAACAATCCAATACTTTGCTAGAACTGGCGGTACATAACTCTCTCATGCCGGAAAATCTTCTCCCTAGCTTATAATGTTACGCTATTGAGCCTCGCTCTCTGTGAGGCTCTTTTTACTGATTGGACCATTCATCGAGTAGAGTTGACTTATAATCGCGTCAGTTTTGGCTATACAGCGTACATTATGTCTCTTACATCTTATTTCTCTCATCAAGATCAAAAATTCCAGTTCACTCGCCAACAAGCGAGTCACTTTGCTAAAAAAGTGGCGGGAGATTTCAACCCAATCCACGACGAAGACAGCAAGCGTTTCTGTGTTCCGGGCGATTTGCTCTTTGCAGTATTGCTGCAAAAAGAAGGCATTAGCCAAAAGATGCGTTTTGATTTTTCAGGCATGGTCAGCGATGGTATTGCACTGCACATTGAAAATAAGTGCATGAAAGAGAGCGCTCTTGTCGATACTGCCGGCAAAGAGTATCTACACATGAGCCGTGAAGGCCAAGTAAGCCACAACACCGCATTTATCGAACACGTTGTGACGAGCTATGTGCAGTTTTCTGGTATGAACTTCCCGCACATCATGGTGCCATTGATGGAAGAAGCGCAGATGATGATTAACTGCCAGCGCCCATTAGTCATCTATGAAAGCATGGAAGTGGAATTTGAACGTTTAGACCTCACTTCACCTGAAGTTGAGTTTTCTGGTGCGACGTTTGATGTTGACGGTAAACGTGGCATTGTCACGCTTAACTTTGCCTTTAAAGAAAACGGTCAAATCGTAGGGAAAGGGGTAAAGCGCATGGTAGCCAGTGGCCTGAAACCTTATGACCAAGAAGCAGTCGATGACTTAGTTAATCGCTTCAATGAACGTAAAGAGATGTTTTTAGCTCAATTTTCAAAAGCAGCCTAACCGTATTCTTTTCACTATGACTTGAGCTCTTTTGCTCATTATCTAGAACCATGTTCGTTGTATAGATTGCCGCCCCGCTATTCTTGCGGGGCTTTTGATTTCGGATGCCTTACGACATTCAACTATATCCAGCGCCTGACACGCTGCTTGTAATCGACATACCCTTCGCCAAAACGCGCTTCCAGCACTCGCTCTTCTGGATAAATCTGAAAACGATTCATAAACCACACAAATAAAAATGCGACCACGAGGCTCAACCCATTGTGTTGCCAATAAGCCACGCCAAACAACAGGAAAAAGAGCCCCAGATACATCGGATTACGCGAATAACGGTAGATACCGCTATCCACAATACACGATGTCGTTTCTGGTTTGGTTGGATTGACCGTAGTTTTCTTGCGACGAAATTCGTAAATCCCCATTAAACCAACGATGCCAGATAAAACAAAGCAAATCGCAAAGACTACTCGAGGCAGAGGTAAAGCGAGGCTTGCAAACTCAAAACTGTATGAGATACGATGCATCAACAGTAGCGCCACAATAAATATCGCCACTGGGGGTATTTTCAGTTCAAATTTATCCATGCTGCTCCACCTGACTGTGCTTCGCTCCAAACCAATATCGACAGTATAGTAAAAAGCCCAGCAAGGTCTGGGCTTAGGGTTTACAACAATGCCAGTAAAGCTTGTAACGGATGCTTTGGTTTTACCTGTTCAAATCGTTTCACTTGACTGCGGCAGGAATACCCTGTGATCAAGCAACGCTCTTTGGGCAGTTTTTCTAAACTTGGCTTCCAGCTTAAACCATAAATATCTTTCGACATCTCCAGCTTATCCTGTTCGTGGCCAAAGGTTCCTGCCATGCCACAACAACCAACTGGCACCGTTTTTAACTGGGAACCAAAATGGCTAAATATCGCGCACCACTCTTTTTCTGCATTCGGTAGTTTGGTCTTTTCCGTGCAATGAGCAAACAGATACCAAGGCGCGTCACTGTGGTTTTGGTGATGGTTAAACTCCGACAAACGTGGCAACAGCCACTCATGAACGGTCAGCACATCAAACTCACCGCGCTTATCACCAAGAATTTCGTTGTACTCATCACGGTAGCAAAGCACTAACGCTGGATCGACACCGACCATCGGAATGTTGAGATCCGCTACCTGCGACAAAAACGCAGCGGTGTTTTTCGCAGTGGTTGTGAATTGCTTTAAAAATCCTTTGATATGCTGCGCTTTACCATTGGGTTTGAATGGCAACAGTATCGGATTTTTGCCTAATTTGATCAGCAATTGCACGAAATCTTCAACCACCTCAGCATCGTAATAACTGGTGAATGGGTCTTGAACGATAATCACATGTTCAGCGCGATCTTGCTGTGACAGCCCAGCGAGGCGCTGCATATCGAATTTCACCACTTGGCCTGCGACACGCTTTGCCAACGTCGGTACCGAAAGCAAGGGCGCATCAACGTAACCAACGGTTGAAGCGGTGAAGCTTTGTACCCATTTCTGAGCCAATACCCCGTTCACCACTTGCGGAGCCTTTGCCATGACCGGCAAAAGCGTTTCAATATTCGCGACGAGATAATCCTTAGCCGGACGCTGATAACGTGAGTAGTAGATATTTAAAAAACGAGAGCGAAAACTCGGCACATCCACTTTGATTGGACATTGGCTGGCACACGCTTTACACGCCAAGCAACCGTTCATCGCTTCATACACTTCATGTGAAAAATCGTACTCGCGCGATTTATTGAAAGAGTTACGCACGCGATCAATCATGGTTTTGATGGTTGGGTTTGACTCCAACACTTGCTTCTCTAGGTCGAGAATATCCACACCCTGCTCGGTAAGTTGGCGTAACCATTCACGCACCAAACCGGCACGGCCTTTCGGTGAGTGACGACGATCCGCCGTGACTTTCATCGACGGGCACATCGGCGAACTGGTGTCATAGTTAAAGCATAAACCGTTACCATTACACTCCATCGCCTGTTTGAAACTGTCACGGACCTTCACATCGATTTGACGATCAAAATAGCCGCGTTTGGTGTCCGTGACTTTGACCAATTCAAAATTGGTCTCAAGTGGCGTACATATTTTGCCGGGGTTCATTTTATTGTGCGGGTCAAAGGCAGCTTTAACTCGTCGTAATTCAGTAAATAGCTCCTCACCAAAAAACGCGGGGCCATATTCGGAGCGATAACCTTTGCCATGTTCGCCCCACATTAAACCGCCATATTTTGCCACCAGCTTGACTACCTCATCAGACACTTCATGCATCAGAAGCTCTTGCTGTGGGTCACACAAATCCAAAGCAGGACGCACATGCAACACGCCCGCATCCACGTGACCAAACATGCCATAACTGAGATTTTTACTATCCAACAAGGTACGGAATTCGCTAATAAAATCAGCCAAGTGTTGAGGAGGAACACAAGTATCTTCAGCAAAAGCAACGGGTTTAGCCTTGCCTTTGGCCGCCCCTAATAACCCCACCGCTTTTTTGCGCATGTTGTAAATCAGGTTAATGCTCGCCAAATCACTGCACACTTGATAGCCAATGATGCCCGCTTGTTCTTGCTCAAGCATCTGATCAAGACGCTGCGTCAATGAAGCGACCTGCGCGGCGACCTCTTGCTCGCTTTGGCCTGCGTATTCGACCATGTTGATGCCTTGCATCTCTTTGCCCGGAACATCCGCTAATAACTCGCTGACGCTATGCCAAACAATATCTTGCTTAGCTAAATTTAATACTTTGGAATCGACGGTTTCAACCGATAACGCATTGGCCGCTACCATTAAAGGAGCATTACGCAATGCCGAATCAAAGCTGTTGTACTTCACATTGACTAAGGTGCGAGCTTGGGGGATAGGCGTCAGATTCAAGGTTGCTTCTGTGATGAAGACCAAAGAGCCTTCTGCGCCACAAAGTACCCGAGTGAGATTAAAGTGATCACCTTCTTCATCAAGCGCATTTTTAAGATCGTAACCCGTCAGAAAGCGGTTAAGAGGTGGAAATTTCGCCACAATTTGTTCGCGCTTTTCACGGCATACCGCTTCGGTCACTTGCAAAGCATTCGCAGCAAAAGTACCACTTTCAGGCAAGCCTAATGAGAGATCCGATTCAAGTACCGAGCCATCGGCAAAAACGGCTTGTAGAGACAAGACATGATCCGACGTTTTGCCATATTTTAAAGAGCCCTGCCCTGACGCATCGGTATTGATCATGCCACCAAGTGTAGCTCGGTTACTGGTCGAAAGATCCGGTGAGAAAAAATAACCTAATGGTCTGACCGCATCATTTAATTGGTCTTTCACCACGCCAGCTTGTACTCTTACCCAACCTTCATCAGCATTAATTTCAAGCACTTGGTTCATGTGACGAGATAAATCAACCACAATACCTTTGGTTAACGACTGGCCATTGGTACCAGTGCCACCACCGCGCGGTGAAAAAGTGACTCTCTCAAACTCTGGTTTTGAGCTAATCTTACCAATAAGTGCTACGTCATGAGTTGATTTGGGATGTACAACGGCTTGAGGCAATTGCTGATAGACACTGTTGTCAGTCGCAACAGCAAGTCGGCTAGAGTATTGTGATTCGATATCGCCGCTAAACCCCTCGTTTTCGAGTTGTTGTAAAAAGCTCAAAACGACGGGATCGACGTCCGTTTGGTGATGAAGTCTTGGTAACATTTGCTTCCTGCCCCTACTGCGCTGATCCAATCAGCTGTGGGTTAATGGTTATTTTGATATTAATCTTTGAATTTCGTCACTTTACAACATTTAAAAAGGTGATCAAATCAGAATCTCAATGCAAGAATGAATCTCTCTAAAAAGTCATCAGTACGACATTTTTCCTGTACACAACATTTTAGCTATATATAGTTAATTAACGCTTTATGCTTTATATATTGATATAGAGAGTTAAATACCGCTTTTAAACTGCAATGCACATTACGGATATCAGAATGAAAAAAAACAAGATTGTTACCACTGAAGATATTTTGCTTAAGCTTTGTCAATCAGTGTCAGGAGTGCTCAGTTCTGCAACGGCGACCAACATTGCTTACTCAGCGATGGTACAAAAAATCAACAAAACGTCACTAAAGCCAGATTTCGGCTGTTTCGTTTTGTTTGATGGTGGCTTCTCTGGGCTCGTTGTTATCAACTTTACGGCCAAGGCTGCGCTGGAAATTTACACCAGTTATATGCGCAACATGGGAATGCCAGAAGAAGAGCTGGCCGTACTGCACACTTCTGACGAGGTGGGCGATGTACTGGGCGAATTGATGAATCAACTCGTAGGCGACTTCACAAATAAAATCCGCAAAGAACTGCAAACCAACATTACCCAAAACCAACCGAAGATGCTGTCACTCAACAAACAGGTAATTTTGTCGGTGGATACTAATTTAGATCGTCCACAAGCACGCCGAGTTACCTTCTCGACAGAAAGTAATAATATTTTCTATCTTGAACTGGCAATGGATAAAACCGAATTCATCCAACTTGAAGAGTTTGAAGTTCAAGAAGATGAAAGCCCTGATTCAATTTTAGAAGCGACTCAACAAAAACTGTCTGCCAAAGCAAAAAATGACAAGCAAAACAACAGTGATGATGATTTGACAACAGATCTATTGGATGAACTTGGTATTTAAACCACCAACCTCCTCTCGACTCGCTGCCTGATTTTGGGCAGCGATTCTCCACTTCGCTTTCACTTCCAGCATAAAACCGCTAAAATGTCGGACTTTTCTGAAGTTGTAGAATTGTATTTGCGAATTAATGGATAAACAGAAAGCTCTAAAGAAGATCGCTAAATGTCTTGAACTTGGTAATTCCGCGAATGTGAATGAAGCGGCCAATGCCATCAAGATGGCGCATAGCCTGATGCTGAAGTATGGGCTTGATAAAGATGACATCGAATTTATCAAGATGGGCAAAACCCAATCAACCCATTTACTACCCGCATCGATCACCTCATCACTACTGCGAGTGATCCGCGGTATCAATACTAAGTTTGGTGTAGAAGCGGTGCTACTCAATCATAAAGGACTCAAACGTGTTGAGTTTATTGGTGAGGCCGATCGCGCTATTTTTGCCGCATTCGCTTTTGATATCATTTACCGAGAAATGAACGAGCACACAGGCCAATTTCGAAATAGTTTCGCGGGCAGTGGCACTTCCAGCATGGAAGTCACACGGCGCGTCAATTCATTCGTTTCGGGTTGGATTGAAGGGGCATTAGAAAAGCTTCCAGTGATCACCGCCGATGATGAATCCAATAACAAAATCAATAATTACATTGATAAAGAGTTTCAAAATATTGACCGTGAAACCTTCAAGCAGCAGCTGCGTGATGCTATGAAAAATATTACCGCGGATTACGAAACTGGGTTAAAAAAAGGCCGTAAAGTATCTGTAAACCGACCGATTGATGGCGCACCTGCTCCAAAACGTCTTAGATAACCATTAATGCGCTATTCTGCTCTGTGCATTCGATAGAAATGCGCTACTATTTGAACAGAAATTAGCCCCACAAAACATGGTGAAAATTTGAGAGTTGTCCTTAGTTTGTGCCTGTTTTTCTCCTCATTAGTACTGGCTTCTCCTGTTGCTGAGCTAACTGCCCAAGCTCAGCAACAAAACTCAAATGCGCAATATCAATTGGCGCTGGCTTATCAGCAAGGGGACAAAGTTGCTGTTAACCTAAACAATGCGTTTTATTGGTTTCAGCAAGCGGCGCAGAATGGACACCCCTTAGCCAAATCTAGGCTAGCCAACCTCTATTTAAAGGGACAAGGAACCCCAAAAGACATCCCTCAAGCTCTATTTTGGCTGACAGACTTAGCCACTAGCGGCGATGTGAATGCTCAATTACAACTCGCTAGAACATACGAAACACTCCCTTCGCCACCCTCAGCGTTAGAATTGTCAGAAATGTGGTATCGCATTGCGGCAAGTAAGAGTAGCCAAGCCGAAGAGGGTTATGCCCGTGTATTGCAAGAAAAATTCAATCAACAACGTGCAAAACAAGTCTCCTCCATCAGCCAATTAGACAGCGCTTTTGACAGCAGCGATGAAGCTGACATGGTGGTCAGCACTGCACCCGTTGATCGCAACTCGACAAGCTCTATCATGACGGATTACTTATCTCTGTTGTTGCTGATGGTACTCCTTTTGATGCTTATCTATCTTTTCCGCTTCTGGAGCCGAAAACGTAAGACCCAGCAACACGATAAAAATAGTCAACACCAGCAAGAAATCGAATCGCAGGCTTTTATGATCAAACAGCAAAAAAGGCAGCTTGAAAGCTTATTCAAAGAGATCAAAAGGCTACAAAACAATCATGTTGCTCAATCTCAGGATCAAAAATTACTATTAGCCTGTGCATTATTTGGCTTTAAACCCAGTGAACTTCCCGATGAAAAAAGCATCAAGCTTCGCTACAAGCAACTGTGCAAAATATACCACCCAGATCTTCAAGGCTCACAAGAAGAAATGAAACGACTCAATGGTGCGTTAAAAATCATCCTGCCTCACGTTAAGTAAATGTTATTTTTAATGCGAAATATTACCGCTCGCGATTAAAACACTCGCTAGAGATAGACAACGCAATCGATCTCCATCTCACTTAAAGTAACAAATAGTTAACTTAATTCTCTTTTATATGGGATAATGCGCCGCGAAAATTGCACCTAAATCTTCTAGGTGGGGAGAAAACATGTTTACGATTGAAGGTATTTGCGATTGGTGTAAACAACCAAAGCTATTAATAAAACACGAATATATTGATGGGAAATCGCATCACTCATGTGAAAGTTGCAATGAGTTTGCGCGCATGGATGTCAGGCAGTTTAATATTGCAGAGCAAGCATTTCGAGATCGACAGTCACTGTCACATTAGGCATCAATAGCTATACATGAAAAAGCGCCAACACGGCGCTTTTTTACTGCCTTTTTTTAAAGCACACCCATTTCAGCGACTATGATAACTTATCTAATTAGTGACGAGACACTGTTACTAGGATACTTACATTGATCACAAAACAGACAACGGCGCTTTATCTTTGAACAATTTGATTTTTTGATAAAAATATTTATTAATCAATAAATTAAAACAAAATCTAACGAATTCAAGCTTGGTTATGCTGATAAATTCAGCAA
>NZ_CAWNMS010000075.1:0-15641 GCF_963875605.1 Vibrio sp. V04_P4A5T148 | reverse complement strand
CAGTAAATACTGGACAAAAATACAACCCATTCACCCCCAGTTCTTGGAGATAATCCAGTTTTTCAATCACACCCCATAGGTCGCCCCCCATAAAGTTATGCGAACTAGGCTGGCTACCCCACGGCTGAACATCGCAAGAAGAAATATCCGGCATTCCATTATGGAAACGTTCAGGAAAAATTTGATACCAAATAGTTTCTTTGACCCAATTTGGCGTGCATAACACATCTCGCGGATTAAGGTACGGAAAACAGAAAAAATTGCTCAAGTTACTTAATTCCATTTCCGCAATATTAGGATCACGGATATCAACACATCGCTTTTCTCCAAACAGCAGTTTTTCACCTTCACGACCATGAAGAATGAAGCCATAACGACTTCGACGTTTCGGTGGCTGAAACTGCGCAAACCAATGGTCGTGATACTCAGTTTGTCCCTCAAATAACATAGGCACCGTGTTACCGCCAACCCAACCATGTGCATCACTGCCGCCTAGGTTACCGCCGTCTAAACCACCTTCAGCCCAGTGATATGGATCACCGATCCACAAGGAAACATTATCCACCTCTCCTTTGGCCGTACGGAAACGAATATGTAAAGTTGCATTGTCATAAGCGTAGCTATCTGCACTCTTTGCGGAATGCATCAGTGAACTTTTTGTGATCATACTAAATGTACCTAAGAATTATTCTTTTACCGCACCGCTAACAAGGCCCGTGGTGATGTGTTTTTGAGTTACTACGAAAAGCAACGTGATAGGTATCGCTACCAATAAAGATCCTGCGGCAAACAGCGTAAAGTTCTCGGCTGAGTTTGATGAAATCCAACTGAAGATCCCAATGGCTAAGGTCATTTTTTCTTCACTACGCAAAATCAACGTCGGCAGAATGAAATCCATCCAAGGTCCGGTGAATGATACCAAAGCAACAAATACTAAAATGGGGCGGGCTAATGGTAGAATAATTTCTAGAAAAATCGTCATATGCCCTGCTCCATCAATTTTTGCCGCTTCATCTAATGAGGTTGGTAACGCATCAAAATACCCTTTCACGAGCCAAGTCATAAATGGTAACGACCCGGTTACATACACAAACAGTAAGCCTGCGTAGGTGTCAATTAAGTTCATTTTTGATAATAGAATGTAAATTGCCGTCATCGATAAAAATGCGGGGAACATTTGCAGCACTAAAATCCCCATCATCACATTACGTTTACCTTTAAATCGATAACGCGAAAAAACATAAGCCGTCATGGTGACAACAATGAGTGAAATTCCCATATTGGCGGTGGCTAATATCAACGTATTGATATACCAATCTAAATAAGGTGTATCAGTAAATAACGCACGATAATGGTCCAGCGTAAACGTAATATCACTAAATGAGGTACTAAAGAGATTATTGCCACGCTTAAACGATGCGAGGATAGTCCAGGCAACCGGCCCTAACACTAACAAAGCATTCAGTAACAAGAACAGATAGACCAATAGCGTCCCTAATTTTTCAGCAAGTCGATTCATCGTTACATCCCCACATCATCTTTAAAGGATTTCATTCTGCGGAACTGCCAAATAGCAATTACGGACAGGAACAGGAAGATTACAATCGAAATAACAGAAGCAATCTGGTATTGCTGGAAGTCCAAGGTCAATTTGTAAATCCAAGTGATCAAAATATCGGTATGTCCAGCAAAACGGTATTCAGGATTGATCGGACCGCCTTCAGTCAACAAGAATATCGCTCCAAAATTATTGAAGTTATGAGCAAATGTCATGACTAGTGAGGGGGCGACTTGGTGCAATACCATCGGCAACGTTATCTCTTGAAACTGCTGGAATTTACTTGCCCCATCGACTTCACTGGCTTCATAGAGATCACGAGGAATGTTGGTCAATGCCCCAGCAATCAACAGCATAAAATAAGGTGCTCCAACCCAGACACTGACGGCAATTACTGTTATCTTGGCAGTAAATGGATCAGATAAAAATGCAATAGAATCGACTCCCCAACTATTTAAAGTGGCGTTTACCGGGCCAATTCCATTCAGTAATAAGCGAAACATTAGTAAGGTAACAAATGCGGGAATGGCATAAGGGAGAATAAAGACAAACCGCCAGAGTTTTTTCGCTTGAATATTCCGATTCTCTAAGGCGAGAGCGAGCAAGAAACCAAAACCGCAAGTACAAATTGTTGCAGTGACTGCCCATCCAACCGTCCATAAAGCAACACCAAAAAATGTATTTGACCAAATTTTCAGCTCAAACAGTGTCCAAAAATTTCTTAACCCTACCCAGTCCACTAAATTCTTAGGGGGGATATGATGAGGTGCTGAATAGTTCGTAAAGGAAACCAGTACCGTAATTGCAATAGGTAGAGTAATAAACGCAATAGTCACTATCAAAGCGGGAGAAAGTACGATGAATGCAAAATGTTTATTATAAATGGATTGAATTTGCCCACGAATATTCAGCTTACACAATGCACAAGATTGGGCATCTTTGACGTTCAGAATATAGGTAGTTATGAAACAGAGCATAAGAATGACTGCAATAACACCTTCCACCAACATATGAATGGAGTTATCGCCTTGGATAACTTGAAAACCTTGCCGAACTTGTACCACATCGCCTAAAGAAACCAAGCCTTTGAGCGCCAAAATAAGGTTAGGTAGCGCAAACAAAAACAACACATTAACCGTAAAAAGAAAGATGCCTTTCACCCAATGTTTATGAACAAGTTGCGTTGTACCCATGATCAACATTGAGCTGAGGAAATGGAGTCTATTTTGAGTTTTGGCTAACAACATGCTTACTCCTGAAATGCGATCTGCTCTTCAATGATTGCTCGAGCATGGTCCAGCACTGACTTTGGCTCTTTACCATTTACCCACATTGCGGTGATAGCACTGGCCATGGGAGACCACAAATAACCCATTTCAGGAATCGATGGCATCGCATCGGAATAGAATCCCTGAGCGATGATGGCGTAAGTGGCTTCATCTGCATCGACAATGATCTCTTCCATTAACGATTGAACGGGTGGAATGGATTTCGTCATCTCATATCGCTTCATCAGCATCTTGTCAGACGCAATGTAATCAGCAAACAGTTGCGCTGCTTTTGGGTATTCACTGTATGTCGATACCACTGCAAGCCTAACTGTTGAAAAAGTACGTAATTGCTGACCTTCTAGAGTGGGAATCGGCATGACCCCATAGTTTACGCCGCTCGCGGCATAGCCTTGAATTGCCCAAGGACCATCAATAATTGCGGCCACTTTACCCTCGGAAAATAAACCACGGCGAACTTGCGGGTTACGCATATCAATCGGGTTTGAACTATTAGCCGCTTGCAATGTTTTCATGGCCAAAAGACCTTTTTGCGCTAATTCAGAATTGATCCCGATATCTTTAGCATCTGTCCCTTTATTCCCAAATTCATAAGCGCCATAAAGGGTTAAAAACATTCGAGATTCATAATAATTTTGCACATCCCACAATAAAGCGTATTTGTTCTCTTTTACATTATTAAATATCTCGCCAAAGCGAATCAGTGCTTCAAATGTTTTGGGTGCTTCAGGTAACAAATCTTTGTTATAAAAGAGCGCCAACGTCGCATAACTGACAGGGAAACCATAACTGGCTCCACCATATTGCATTGCAGAAATAGCATTTGGCATAAAGTTATGTTTCATACGATCAACTGAAACTAAGTTTTCCATCGCCCCACCAGCAACGACTAACCTTCCTAATAAGTCATGCTCTATTTCCGCCACATCCGCAACGCGTGCGGATCCGCCGTCTTGAATCATTCGCGATGCAGCGTCTATCGGAGCTAAACCACGAAATGTAAATTTAACTTTGTAACCAAAATCTTGATTGAATTGGTCAGCGGCATATTTCATATAGTCGAGCGTCGTGTTATCTGTCCAAATCAATAATTCAGAGTCTATTTCCGGCGTAATCGTCTCAGCAGAAACAATAGAAGCTGAGCAAATCAAAGTTGCAGCTAATACTGTTTTCATCCATCTATTTCTCATATCAACACCAATGGTAGTACAAAAGATACTACTAGGTTAAATGTCGCCGATTTTAAGTCAACCACTATCATCTTCATACCACAGGAAATTGTGATTTCAATCACCAAACCTTATTTAAAAACACTTGAATGGGCGTATGCGAAAACCTAAACAAGACGTCACCAAGTAGAGCCACAAGGCAAAAACGCGTAAAAACCTCCTTTAAATTAATCGGCAAAGAAGTAAATTCGTGATCTAAATCTCTATAATAAGCAATTAAAAGTGACCGACTTCTCACTTATAGAATGCTTAGGAGGAAAAATTTATTAATATGCAGAACAATATTTAGGCGTTCACAGTGAACTACTAAACATTCATCTATATTATAACTACGATTTACAACCTTAAATAGGTTGATAAGGACCTGTCGTGAAAAGAACGTTACTTGCTATATCCGTAGCAACAGCAATCGCTGTTTCTACTCCCGCTTTCGCTGCCAGTGAGCATGGTTTAAACCCTGAAGATAGCTTTTTTGACCAAGCGCTTCAGTTTGGAGGCCATGTAGGAACTTCTCTTGAATACGAAGACAAAATTACCAATGGCTTTACTGGCATAGATAAAAAGGAAAAAACGACCACCCATGAAGCCTTTGGCGTGTACTACAACAATGCCAAATGGAATATGACCGCTTTGTATGCCATTAAAATAGAAAATAGAGAGCAACATGAGGGCAGTTACCACGAAAATGAAGATGGATTAAAGCATCTATTTTCACTCAATAAGGGTTACGACTTAAGTAACGGTTGGGCGACAGGCTTAATTTATGAATTGGAATATACAGACAGCAAAGTTTATTCACCTAATGTAAGTGGTTTACGTAAAAATTTAGCAGAACACAGTTTACGACCTTATTTGACCTACTGGAATAATGAATACAGTTGGGGTTTTTATTCAAATTTGGAGTATCTCTATAGCAAAGAAGATAAAAGCGAATGGGGTGAACGAACAGAAACTGGGTATAGCATTTTATTCAGACCCTATAAACGGTTTGGTAACTGGGAACTTGGCTTGGAAATGTACTACCAAATCAAAGATAATGAAGATTACCAATCTAACGGAAATATCAATGAGATCAGTGATTTTACCGAGAAATATATTGAACCCGTCGTACAATATAGTTTTGATGACGCAGGCACGCTCTATGTAAGAGCTCGTCTCGGTGACAATGAAACCAATAATGCCAGCAACAGCGGTGGTGGGAACGCTAATGTTGACTACTTCAAAGATATTCGTAAAGCCACTTTAGGCTATGAACAAGCTGTAGGTGACAGCTGGTTAGTTAAAGGAGAATACGAATTTGCTAATGAAGTAGAAGAAAAAAGTAAACTGGCGGGTTGGGAAGCAAAAAATGAAAGCGAGCTAACACAGCACACTATTTATCTTCAAGCTCTATATCGTTTCTAATCCATTCAAAGAGGCTAAAATGATCCATGTTTCAGAAATTGCGCAGTTGATCTCCGGTAAAATTGAAGGTGATGCGTCTATATCGATTGATACAATTCGACCAGTAAATGCGCCACAGATAGCTGGCGGATTAGCGATTGTTTTTTCTAAAAAAGACATACATTCAATTTCTGAAACTACAGCAGATGTTTTAATTGGTCCGGCCGCGATTTGTAGCAGCACTGTCAAAACCAAAATTATTATTGAACATTTAGATGCAAATACTCTCAACAAACTGCTGCGTTATTATAAAGTACAGATGTATCAATTATTTGATCAAGGGAACACCGCAACCATCGACGATGTCTATATTGGAAAACATTGTCAAATTGGTGAAAACTGCCATTTCATGCCTGGTGTGAAGATTATGAATGGTGTGACTATCGGTAATAACGTCGCTATTCATGCTAATACAGTGATCAAAGAAGGCACAATTATTGGAAATAATGTCACTATCGATTCTAATAACTCTATTGGCAATTTCAGTTTTGAATATATGGCAGTGAAAGATGGAGCCTACCAACGCGTTGAAAGCATCGGCAGAGTAGTTATTCACGACAACGTAGAAATTGGTTGCAATAATACCATTGATAGAGGAACACTCGGCGATACCGTTATTGGCCAAGGAACCAAGATCGATAACCAAATCCAAATTGGGCATGACTGCCAAATAGGTAAACATTGTCTGCTCATCTCACAATCTGGATTTGCAGGGCATACCACTCTTGGTGATCACGTCGTGGTTCACGGCCAAGCGGGTACTGCTGGGCACGTCACCATTGGCAGCTACTCAGTAATTAAAGCCAAATCTGGCGTAAGTCATTCTTTTCCAGAGAAAAGTGACTTATTTGGTTATCCCGCGAAGGAGGCAAAAGCCTATTACAAGAACCTTGCGGTTCTCAATAAAATAACCCAGCACTTTGAAATTCATAAATCTAAATCAACACACCGAGGTTGGCTTTCTAAATTACTGCAAAAAAAAATCTTATGATCATCTGTCACTCAAATATTTTACATTACCAATGAAGGAATTTACGATGAAAAGCTCTCTACTTATCGCAGCAACACTGGCTGTATTGCTCGCTGGTTGTGCCAGCACCACTACCCAACAAAACGACTCAGTACAAAATGTAGACCCTAGATTCTCTCAATGTGACTTACCTACATTAGAAGAACGAGGCCCTATCCGCCCATCCATATTTGTTGTTGGAACCTTTGCTGATGGGCAATGGCTTCATATGGATAACCGCCAGATGGGTTACAAAGGTGACGGCATTTATCAAGTAGTAAGTAACGAAAAGGCAGGGAACGTGAGCTTGCAATTCGCCACAATGAGCTGGAACCCTCAATATACAGCCGCAGGATTAACGCTAACGGTAGGGCAAGTCAAAGAACTCAAGCGTGCTGGCTTTGCCAAAAATACAGTCGTCATGCTACCGAAAGATGGACAATACGTATGGACGGTACAAATAGCCGACGATAAAACACCACGTTTAGTCATGATTTCTGAATGTAAATAACTGCTTGCACAACACAATACACGGAGAAATTCATGGCTACTGTTAGCTTACGAAAAATAGAAAAAGAGTATGAGAACGGTTTTAAAGCCGTTCACGGAATTGATCTAGATATCCATGATGGCGAATTCATGGTGTTTGTTGGACCATCAGGCTGCGCAAAGTCAACTACACTCAGAATGATTGCTGGGTTAGAAGGGATTAGCGGTGGGGAAATTCGTATCGGCAACCAAATTGTTAACGACTTACCTCCTAAAGAACGTGGTATCGCTATGGTGTTTCAAAATTACGCCCTATACCCTCATAAAACAGTTTTTGACAATATGGCCTTTGGATTAAAAATGCAAAAAAGGCCTAAAGATGAAATTAAACAAAGAGTAGAAGAAGCGGCAGAAAAATTAGAAATTACCGAATTGCTCTATCGTAAACCCAAAGAAATGTCGGGTGGACAACGCCAACGAGTAGCAGTAGGGAGGGCAATCGTTCGCAAGCCTGATGTTTTTCTTTTTGACGAACCACTATCCAATTTGGACGCAAAGCTTCGGGTTTCAATGCGTGTGAAAATTGCGCAATTACATCAAGCACTCAAAGAAGAAGGCACACCAGCGACCATGATCTATGTCACTCACGATCAAACTGAAGCCTTAACGTTAGGTGATAGAATTTGCGTATTGAATCAAGGCCGGATTATGCAAGTTGATACGCCATCCAATCTTTATAATTATCCAGCCAACAAGTTTGTGGCCAGTTTCATTGGATCACCTGCCATGAATTTAGTCGACACTGTGATTCGCTCAGAAAACGAACAGCTTTATATAGACATTGCCGCCAATGTTCGCATGTTTATTCCACATGAGAAGCAAATCGCCTTACAACAATATATCAATAAACCTGTCTGTTTTGGCATTCGCCCTGAGCATATTCATTTAGCGGCAGAACACGACACTATCAATACCGTTGAAGGCACATTGACGGTTGTTGAAAATATGGGGAACGAAAAATATCTCTATTTTACTGTGGCAGGTAAGGAGTTGATAGCAAGAGTCAACGATCAAACCATTACAACTGCTCATATTGGCAAAACCATGCGTTTTAACCTCAACACCACCTTTTGCCATATTTTCGATTTCTACAATGAACAGAATTTGACCAATATTTAAAACCCCTAATTTTAAAACATCATGGTACTTAACAATCTTTTCTCCATAGCTAACACCAGCTATTTGGCTCCTTTTAAAACAGGAGCCTTTTTTCTTAGATATGCCTAATCACAATCAAGCCACATTCCACCATTTTAACCAAACATCAGCACATCACCATGTTGAAGCACTTCTAATTTAGGACCGAGTAAATGGATGGTACCCGGCAATTCTGGGATTCGCTGACCGTCAAATTTAAGTGTTACATGCCCAAGCTCCGCAAGATTTTGGTTCGCCACACTGCCGACTGCCGTCACAACAAAACCGAGATCCCCAATTAATAAAGTGGTGTTGTGGTCAATCAATCCATACAACGAAGATCCAGAGTGTATGAAGCAACATTCCTTCACCGCATCAGGGGCGCTCGGGCCGAATAAAATCACCATATCATCATGCAGTGAGTCTTTAGCATAATCGCCAGCGGACAAAATCGTCGTTTGATACTGAAGCATATGCCCTCACTGATAAATGAAGAATGAGATAAGCCAAGCAATCAGCACCGTTGGCGCACCTGTAAGAAAACGAGAGTAAAGTACCGAAGGCACACCGACCTGTACCGTTTCGGGCTTAGCGTCTGCAAGGCCAAGCCCTACAGGGATGAAATCACAAGCAGCTTGAGCATTTATGGCAAACAAAGCGGGTAATGCTAAGTGCGGTGGGATATTTCCCATACCGATCTGAGTCCCGATAAGTACACCGATCACTTGCGCAATCACCGCACCTGGTCCAAGAAAGGGTGACAGAAACGGAAATGAACAGATCAAGGCAATCGTCAGTAAACCGATCGGGTTCCCTGCTAATGGCTCCAAAGTATGAGCAATTAAATCACCTAACCCAGACGCGAGAATAACCCCAATCAACATTGAAACAAACGCCATAAAAGGCAGAATGGTTTTAAGTACGGTATCAATGGTTTCACGCCCAGCCTGATTAAAGGTCGCCATCACCGAGCCCATACCGATCCCCACTTTAGCCAGTAAGCTATCTGTTTGTTGGCTAAGCTTCTTCGTCGTGTCAATGGATTGGGGCTGAGATAGGATTGGCTCACAAAACATAGTTTTGTGATCATCTACCAAGGAAAAACAACCACTGCGTATGCCAGATGCATAAATATCTTCCTGAATATATTGTGCCAAAGGGCCACTTTGGCCTGTAGCATGGATATTTAATGTCGGAATACCTTTTTTGGGATAAAGCCCACAACGCAATGTGCCACCACAGTCAATCACTACACAAGCGACTCGTTCATCGGGAACAAAATGTTCAAAGCCGTTAACCGCTTGCATGCCCGTCAACGCCACCATCTCATCAATAAAATGGGGACGAGTCCCTGCTGTGATGTAGATGATCTTCTTGTCAACCTCAACCGGAATGAATAGCGGGCCACCCCATCCACCCTGCCCTCGGTTTACTTTCAATACCGTCATCATTTTTCCTCAACCACGTTAAGATCGACTTTATCGCCGAATGCTACACCTTGTTGTCTAGCCACAAACATAGTCGTCATATCGGTTACCCAACCGCGTAAAAAGTTGGTCACTAAGCCAACCAGCAAATAGGAAATAGCGAGAGGACCGAGCGATAAGCCCTGTTGAGTGATCCCAGCGGCAATGCCTAGATAAATAAACAATTCACTAGGATTTACATGAGGGAACATACCATTCATGGTGTGGCAACTGTAGGAGGCAGAGGCATAATAAGAAGGTTTGTACTTTTCAGGTAAGAAACGCCCTAGGCTGAGCACCATGGGATTACAAAAAACAAAGGTTCCTACTGTCGGCAAGAGCAAATAGCGAGATATAGGATTAGACGCACTTTTCTGAGCTAACACTTCTATACGCTGTTGGCCAATAAAACGGATCAACGCATTCATGGCAACTAATAAACAGATCAGCACTGGGAGTACTTGTGCCACCATTTCGCTAAACACTTCACCGCCTTTCTCAAACAGACCAATAAACCATTCCGCTCCCTCGATTATCCAATCCATACCTTCGGCTCTTAAATTATGTGGGGATAGTTGGAGTGTTTCCGTTATTGATATATTGAAAAAGAGGCAAAAGAGAAAAGCGTGAATTCAATCACCGATAACTTTTATTTTAAAAGTAAAAAATTGAAATCGGCGACAAAATAAAAAGAAAGCCAACTAGCCTCCTTTCATAAATGGGGTTTATGGAGTGACTTAGGAGCCAACGGTGATCACTTGGATACCTTTCTCTTCCAAATACGTCCGATCCTCTGCTGCGATAAGGTTATCTGTGACAACTATATCGATTTTATCTAGCGGAACCACCACGTTAGGGCTACGACGGCCAAACTTACTTGAATCGGTCACGACAATGATCTGATTGGCTGCTTGGCACATCGCCTGGCTGACTTGATACGCTTCGTTGTAGGTTGTTGTTCCCTGCGCAAGGTCAAAACCATCAGCACCAATAAAGAGTTTATCGAAAGAAAACTGTTTAAATGCTTGCTCTGCCAGCGTGCCATGGAAAGACGCTGATTTTCGACGATACGTTCCGCCCGGAACCAATACAGTATGTTCCGCATCCAAATTCGCTACTGCGTTTACGATGTGAATACTGTTCGTCATCAATGTCAGTGACATCACCTGTTCAAAATACGGCACCATCTGCAGTGTGGTACTGCCACAGTCCAGAATGATCGAATCCCCGTCCTTGACCAGTTGTGAAGCGGCTTTAGCGATTAAGCATTTACGTTCAAGGTTCACCGTCTGCTTTTCATCCATCGAACGGTCTTCCAAAATGACGCTATTAGCGATACAAGCTTCAGCTGCTCCGTAACGGCGAATAACAAGCCCTTCTTCCTCTAACGAACGTAAATCACTGCGTATTGTCGCTCCTGATGTTTCAAAGGTATCGGCCAGATCGTTCACTGACGTTTTCCCATTAACACGCAGATAATCCAGCAACTGCGCTCTTCTGTTATCTAAATTCATAGCATCAACTTCATTATTAAACTGATAGCAGTTTATAACAGTTCCCTTTCAACTTAAAAGGAAAAGGGGGAACATTCTTTCATTACTGCCTAGAAATTGCGACGTTAAACGCTTCTTGAACATTAGGATCCAGTTCAAATATGAGTGATTCAGGGATAGGTAGTGATTGACCAATGAGTTGATCTAGTGTCTTTGGTCTAGCAAATACAGAAATACCCTTCATCACTTGGGCATCTACAACATGATGATCTTCATCTTCAACCAACACCAGTACGGTACGCGGTTTCCATCGGCTTTGGGTGCGGCCTATCTTGACTTTCCCTTTATGAGTCATAGATTGAAGCATCCGATTAAAAGATCGAATCTGCAAATAACCTAAGACGATCTGTATCATCCAAGCTCCTGCAGCAAAATAAATAAGTACCGTTGTTGAGTCCATCTCATACCTCTTGTCAAAAAGGGGCAAGCATAACGCCTGCCCAATATAAGCTGCCCTTATTCTAGGAGCATAGGGCTTAATCCATGGGGGATGGATTAGAACATTACCTGACCACCCGTGATATTGATCGATTGACCAGTACAATAGGCGGCTTCATCGCTGGCGTAAAACTTCAGTACATTGAGAACATCCTGATATTCACATCCTGCCTTAAGTGGCACTTTATCGATATAAATCTGTTCAACCTCTGATTCCGGTACACCCAATTTTTTCGCATACTGAGGTAGCAGTGATTGGAACATAGGGCTTTTCAACAAGTTACCCAACATCAAAGAATGCACCGTGATTTTGTGTTCCGCTAAATCTAACGCAAGTGACTGAGTCAGGCCAACCCCACCAAATTTGGCCGCTGAGTAACCACTGTTATGCTTTGAACCCACTTTACCCGACTTTGAGTTGATCTGAATAATGCGCCCACCACGTTGTTCACGAATCATTACTTTTGATACTTCTCGTGCACAGAGGAAATACCCCGTTAGGTTTACGTCAATCGATAGCTGCCAAGCAGTCAGTGGAAAACCGTCAATCTTGCCAGCCTGAGCTACGCCAGCGCTGTAAACCAGCAGATCAATCCGTCCAAAAAATTCATCTATTTGCCTAACCATATTCACTACACTTTGCTCTTTGGTGGCATCTACCTCCACACCCAGTGCTGTAGCCTGGCCGTATTCTTGATTAATTCTATTAGCCACCTTTTCAGCACTGCAACCATTTAAATCGGCGACCGCAACTCGGTAACCTTCATTAGCCAAACCTAAGCACAGAAATTCACCTAGAGTCTGACCACCACCAACCACTAACGCAACTTTACTCATAACTTACACCTTACTTAGAGGGTGCCCCATCGTAGGCATAGAGCACCCATACTGACTATTAATTTAAAAAGACAATTTCATCACCGCAGCGCACTTGCTGAGGTCGATCACCATTGACATGAAGACAACCCGGATATTCAGCTTCAACTAAGGCATCAAACCGTATGGTAATGTGCCCAAGTTCTGCAAGGTTTTGATTGACCACCTCACCAACCGCTGTAATCGGATACTGATACCTTCCCAATTGCATCACACCACCGGGTTTGATATTCCCCTTGAGTGCGTCATGCGAGTGGATGAAGCAATACTCTGCCGCATCTTTTGGGGCAATATTACTGAAGATGATCATCATATCGTCTTCCAACGCACTATTGGCAAACTCACCAATGCTCTCGATCTTGACTTGATATAGTGGCGACATTGCTCACCTCCTATTGATAGATAAATAGAGACACAAACCAAGCCAGTAGAACGGTAGGTGCGCCAGTAAGGAAGCGTGAATACAGTACCGAAGGAACACCTATTTCAACGGTTCTCGGCTTAGCTTCTGCCATCCCCAACCCAACCGGGATGAAATCACAAGCCGCTTGAGCATTGATGGCAAATAAAGCGGGCAACGCGAGATGTGGTGGTATATTGCCAAGACCAATTTGGGTGCCGACTAAAACACCAATAACTTGAGCGATAACCGCACCGGGGCCAAGGAATGGAGAAAGCAGCGGGAACGAGCAGATCAACGCGAGCGTTACCAACCCTAGTGGATTTTGCGCCAAAGGCGTCAATACATGCGCGATCACATCGCCCAAACCAGAGGCAATGATCACCCCAATCAGCATGGAGACGAATGCCATAAACGGCAAAATCGTTTTCAAAATGGTATCAATGGCTTCACGCCCAGCTTGGTAGAAGGTCGCCATCACCGACCCCATCCCAATGCCGATCCGAGCCAACAAGCTGTCACTTTGCTGAGTTAGTTTTTTACTCGTATCGTATTTGTTTGTCGCCAGACTCTCGTTAGAGAGTTCATCTCTTAGTGGTGGTTGCATTGATCCACCCTCGCTACCTACTAGTTGAATGTCACACTCACGCACACCCGATACATAAATATCTTCAGTGATGAATTCAGCCAATGGTCCACTTTTACCCGTAGCGTGAATATTAACTGTCGGTATCCGTTTTTTGGGATACAAACCGCAGCGCAATGTTCCACCACAGTCGATGACCGCTACGCCAATGTCTTCATCGGGCACACTAGTTTTAAAACCATCAACCGCTTCATAACCGGTA
This sequence comes from Vibrio sp. V04_P4A5T148, assembly GCF_963875605.1. Lineage (NCBI taxonomy): Bacteria > Pseudomonadati > Pseudomonadota > Gammaproteobacteria > Vibrionales > Vibrionaceae > Vibrio > Vibrio sp. V04_P4A5T148. The sequence goes on along the minus strand of NZ_CAWNMS010000075.1, from coordinate 1,846 downwards.
AGCTCAACAATACGGTCGACAATTGCAGGGCGAGTACCACCCGTAATGTAAAACACCTTTTTATCGGTTTCGATCGGCAACTCCAATGGGCCCACCCCAACCGCCACTACCTTTCTGTATACGTAATACTTTCGTCATTTTTATTGCCCCATTAACCTACGTGAACCTGACGCTCTAACTGAACACCCTGTTGACGTTCAACCATAGTTGTAGTGAAGTCAGTGACCCACCCACGGAAGAAATTAGTCACCATACCAACCAACAAATAGCTAACCGCAAGAGGTCCAAGCGGCAGACCGAGCGTTGTCAGGCCACTAGCAATACCTAGATAGACAAACAACTCACCAGGGTTAATGTGCGGAAACAAACCATTCATCGAGTGACAGCTATATGAAGCCGCCGCGTAATAGGAAGGTTTATAACGTTCAGGTAAAAAACGACCGAGACTCAATGTCATCGGGTTACAGAAAATGAAGGTGCCGATAACTGGCAATATCAAATAGCGAGAGATCGGATTGCCAGCACTACTCTGTGCCAGTTTCTCCACTCGTTCTTGACCCACCAATCGGATAAGCGCATTCATCGCCACCAGCAGTGCAATTAGTAAAGGTAAAATACCGGTTACCATCCCCGTAAACACCTCTCCTCCTTTTTGAAATAGTCCGATAAACCATTCCGCTCCGTGAATTATCCATTCCATAATCAAACCTCATTGTTGTTATTGGCTTAGTGTCAAAGTACGTATTTATACTTCCACTTTGCATTTCAAATTAAAAGAACTCACTTTCATTTTAATGACGGTGATCACGAAATAATTTTCACAACGAAAACAAGAACAACGAAATAACAAGGGATGAAAACGAATTAACAACCAAGAGGCATCACCCATTCCTGAGCTACTTTAAACACTAAAAATCAATAACCCCAAAATCCGAACCAAACATAAATCATTGTATTTAATAGATATTAAACACAATAAGCTTTTATTAGGCCGCATTCGACAGGTATTATCTGACCGTAAAAACGCCACGACTCATCAGTATCATGATTAAAATAACTACAGACAATCCTTAAAGCAGTTTAATCAGAGCCACGCACTAATTTTCAAACCAAAAGAAACAACAGGAATATTACAAACCTGCTTTCAGTATAAAAACCCATAAAGCAGGCTGTAAGCGCTACTGAATCACGCTTTACATTTTTTGATACGGTGGCTCGATATCAAATAGGAAGAACCCGAGAGCAGGAAAGAGTTTTGGTAGGGAAATTGATTAAAAATTTAAACTGGCCTTAACCTCTCATTGACACTACCTCAACTCGTTTTTGTCACTCTGCACACCACCAATAAAGGTGATAACAAAAAGAGGATGGACTATGGTGTTTAGCGAAGAGGATCGCCAAGCCTTATACAATGTATGGATGTCACAAAAGGCTAAAATGCATTTGACTCAGATGGAGATGGCTAAGCGACTTAACCTTACTCAACTTGAGTTCTCACATCTTTTACGAGGGGATAGCTCTTTATCGATGACGTTTATCAGTCAATTCTGTCGTCATCTACATATTGAGCCGCACAGGGTACTACCGAGTTTGAAACAGACCGCCACCAGCGAGGTAAAAGCGATCTGTTTAAAAAACCGAATAAGTGTTGATGGTGATATCCAGCATGTTTCTATAGAAGGTAATCAAGTGATCATTGAATACATTCATTATGCCTAATTATTGCGCTACAGCGACTTGTTCTTGCACTAACGGCTCAGAGCGGTAATTTTCACCGGCTAATATATCGTAATGAATCACAGTGTCGTTATTAAATTTCGAGAAATCGTAGTAGACGGTGTAGGCG
>NZ_CAWNMS010000074.1:0-15986 GCF_963875605.1 Vibrio sp. V04_P4A5T148 | reverse complement strand
ATCGCGTGTGCGCTAAGCTCTTTTCGTCCCCCATTGGGACCCCCTTTCAATTCTTAATTAACTCTTGCAGTTGCCAGACCACAAGACGTTTTTATCAAATTGAAAGGGGTTATATAACTGACTTATAGCTGTAAGCTTTACGGAACCCCCAGCCTAGCTGGGGGTTTTCTCGATACAAAAAAAAGACCACGCATAGCGTGGTCTATTGCTCGGTCTATTTTTCGACATTAATGTTCTCGACTCGGGCTTTTAATTTCTGCCCTGGGCGGAACGTTACGACACGTCGAGCGGAGATAGGAATATCCTCACCTGTTTTTGGGTTTCGACCCGGACGCTCGTTTTTGTCTCGTAGATCAAAATTACCAAAACCAGATAGTTTTACCTGTTCGCCACTTTCAAGCGCCTTGCGAATCTCTTCGAAAAACACTTCAACCGTTTCCTTGGCATCCCGTTTACTGTATCCAAGCTTTTCAAACAGGTTTTCAGCCAATTCGGCCTTTGTGAGCGCCATAAAACTTCCCTCAAAGCTATGTTAAACCTTGCTGCTTCTAAGCAGCGCCAAAGCATTTTCGCTTAGCCAATCAATAAGATATCGGCTTTACCTGAAAAGTGTATGCCAAGCTTCTGATTTTCGCCAACTTTTTTATTCGCAACAATATTAATAGTTTCATCAAAATAAGCGCATATACTGGCTGCATTTATACAATTAGACGTCGAAGATTGAGAAAAAACACTGACAATTTAGTTAGTTATATTATAACGACCAACATTTTTAGAATTTCATACTATTTTGAATGGATATCGATTTCTGATAAAAAAATTTATAACCTGTTAAATCATAGACTTGTTTAACACTAACTTGTCACTAAATTGCATATAAAAAAGCAGGCCCAACTTGAACCTGCTCAAATATACTTAGGCTACTTTCTGAATTAGTCGCGCAGGGCTGCACCAAACTGTGCCGCTACTGAAGTCACAATCGATTCAACAGCGCTTGCAATATCGGCTTCTTCTAAAGTACGTTCAGTCGATTGAAGCATCAACGCAATCGCTAAACTCTTCTTGCCCTCTTCAACCCCTTTGCCTACATAAACGTCAAACAGCTTCGCCTCTTTTAGAAGCTCACCACCAGCGTTACGACATGCATCGACAATATCACCTGAAGCAATGGCGCCATCAACAACCAGTGCTATATCACGGCGGTTCGCTGGGAACTTAGACAGTGATGCAGCTTCTGGAATTACACGGGTGTTCACCGCTGACCATTCAAGTTCAAATACGATGGTGCGGCCATTCAAGCCAAACTTACGCTCAAGCTCTGGATGAACAGTGCCTATCACCCCAATAATCTCACCATCGACAACGATGGCGGCCGATTGCCCAGGGTGCAGCGCTGGGTGTGCAACAGAAGTAAAACTGTAAGCTTTGCCGTTGGCGGTTAAATCAAGAATGGCTTCCAAGTCACCTTTTAGATCGAAGAAATCAACCGTTGCGGTGTCCATGTTCCAGTGCTCTTCACCACGAGTACCGGATATTACCCCCGCGAGCATAGGTTCTTGGCGCATACCGTTCTCTGCCGAAGCATCAGGAATAAAACGCAAACCATATTCAAACAAACGAACGCGTGGCTGCTGGCGTTTCTGGTTATGAACCACGGTATTTAATAGACCTTGGATCAAGCCCAAACGCATCGCCGACATATCAGCAGAAATAGGATTAGGTAGAATGAGTGGTTCAACATCTGGAACAATCAGTTTCTGCTGCTCTGGCTCAACGAAGCTGTAGGTGATCGCTTCATGGTAACCACGGTCAACTAACAAATGACGAACACGCTTAAGTGGCAAGTTTGCTTCTTGGTGGTCATTCATGCTCAATGCTGCAACGGGAGCTTGATTAGGGATATTGTTGTAACCGTAAATACGGCCAATTTCCTCAATCAAATCTTGCTCAATCGCGATATCAAAACGCCACGTTGGCGCGGTAGCAACCCAACTTTCTGCGCAACTCTCAACACTCATACCTAAACGTTTTAGGATTTCAACCACATCAGCATCCGCAATGTGATGACCAAGCAAACTGTCCAGTTTAGTGCGACGAAGTGTGACTTGATTTGGTTTAGGTAAATCCGTTTCAGACTCAACACTAACCACAGGTGCAACTTCACCGCCACAAATATCAACCAGCAGCTGAGTCGCTCGTTCCATCGCACTGGCTTGCAACGCGTAGTCAACACCGCGCTCAAAACGCATGGATGAATCAGTATGTAGGCCATAGCTACGAGCACGACCGCGGATATGGTCTGGTGCAAAGAAAGCACACTCAAGCAGTACATCTTGGGTTTCTGAGCTAACGCCTGAACCTTCACCACCAAAAATGCCCGCAATGGCTAATGCTTTATTGTGATCGGCAACAACCAGCGTATCAACATTCAACTTAGCTTCTGTACCATCGAGTAGCGTAAGTTTTTCATCCTGCTCGGCCATACGAACAACAATACCGCCTTCGATCTTGGCAAGATCAAAGGCATGCATCGGTTGGCCTTGTTCAAGCAAGATATAGTTAGTGATATCAACCACTGGATCAATTGAACGTAGACCACAACGGCGTAACTTCTCTTGCATCCAAAGCGGTGTTTGGGCTTGAACATTAATGTTTTTAACCACGCGACCAAGATAACGCGGACAAGCGGCCGGTGCTTTCACTTCAATAGAGACTTTATCTTCAATTGAAGTAGGAATAGCGATGACCGATGGCTCAGTGACATCAATGCGGTTCAATACACCTACTTCACGAGCAAGGCCACGAATACTAAAGCAATCTGCGCGGTTCGCGGTCAAATCGACATCAATAGTCACATCATCTAAGCTTAGGAATTCGCGGAAATCAGTACCAACGATGGCATCTTCTGCAAGCTCCATAATGCCAGCGGATTCAACATCAATCCCTAGCTCACTGAATGAACAAAGCATGCCGTGAGAAGGTTGACCACGTAATTTTGCTTTTTTAATCTTGAAATCGCCGGGCAGTACCGCACCAACAGTCGCTACCGCCACTTTTAAGCCTTGGCGGCAGTTTGCTGCACCACAAACGATATCAAGCAGTTCTTCTTCACCCACGTCAACTTTCGTTACACGCAGTTTGTCGGCATCCGGATGTTGACCACATTCCACAACGTGACCCACTTTGACGCCAGTAAATTCACCGGCGACAGCAAGAACGTCATCGACTTCCAAGCCTGCCATTGTAATTTGATGTGTAAGTTCGTCAGTCGTAACCGCAGGGTTAACCCACTCACGAAGCCATGATTCGCTGAATTTCATTGTGTTTACCCTTGAATTACTTGAATTGTTTGAGGAAGCGCAGATCGTTCTCAAAGAACGCGCGTAGGTCGTTGACGCCATAACGAAGCATCGTTAAACGCTCAACACCCATACCAAATGCAAAGCCAGAATATTTTTCAGGGTCAATACCAACACTGCGCAAAACGTTCGGGTGAACCATGCCACAGCCTAGAACTTCAAGCCATTTACCATTTTTACCCTTCACATCCACTTCCGCAGAAGGTTCTGTAAATGGGAAATAAGAAGGACGGAAACGCACTTCAACTTCTTCTTCAAAGAAGTTACATAAGAAATCGTTCAAAATACCTTTAAGCTGAGCAAAATTGACGTGCTCATCAACCAACATACCTTCAACTTGGTGGAACATTGGTGTGTGTGTTTGGTCGTAGTCATTACGATATACGCGGCCCGGCGCAATAAAACGAAACGGCGGTTGACCATTTTCCATAGTGCGAATTTGCACACCTGACGTGTGTGTACGCAACATTAAATCTGGATTAAAGAAGAAGGTATCGTGATCAGTACGTGCTGGGTGATCGGCAGCAATATTTAACGCATCAAAGTTGTGGAAGGCGTCTTCAATTTCAGGGCCAGATTCAACATGAAAACCAAGCTCACCAAAGAACTGCTCAATGCGTTCAACGGTGCGAGTCACTGGGTGTAAGCCACCATTTTCAATGCGGCGTCCAGGCAAAGTAACGTCAATCGTTTCAGCCGCTAGTTTGGCTTCTAACTCTGCTCGCTGCAAAGCATCTTTACGCGTAGCAATGGCGTGTTGCACTGTCTCTTTCGCAACGTTGATCTCTTGACCTGCAGCGCGACGTTCTTCGGGTGGCAATTTACCTAGGCTCTGTAGCTGAGTGGTTAACTCACCTTTTTTACCCAAGTACTGAACACGCACTTCATCAAGTGCGACTAGCGAATCGGCAGCATTAATCGCTGCGGTCGCATTAGCAATAATCTCTTCTAGATGTTGCATCGTTTCCTCATCTACCTGTAGGTAGTGTCCGTATAGGATGTTTTTGTATTTTTCAGATAGCTGCACATAGTATCGAAAGCCACCTCTAAAGCCAAATTGAAATGATACTGAGGCTTGCTCTTGAACAAAAAAACGGCATTATTTTTTGCCGCTCTCTTGATATTACCTCCCCCCCCCCAAACAATAATAAAAACATGACTATTTTTAAGAAGAAACGATGAACATCACGATAACACCAATCAAACCACAAGATGATCCGGACATTTGTAAAATTATCCAATCTGTAGGTGCTGAATTTGGAGCCATCGGTGAGGGTTTTGGCCCATCTGATGCTGAAGTGGAAAACATGAGTCAACATTACACGCAAGAGAGCAGCAGCCTTTATCTGGTAGCCAAACGTGACGGCATCATTGTCGGTGGAGCAGGTATTGCAGCCTTTCATCATAGCCAACGGATCTGTGAGCTAAAAAAACTCTTCTTATTACCAGAAAGTCGCGGTTGTGGGCTAGGAAAAATGCTCAGTGAAGCATGCCTATCATTTGCTCAAAATGCAGGTTATCAATCTTGCTATTTGGATACGTTATCTAGTATGACATCCGCCATTCAGTTATATGAAAAGCTCGGATTTATACATTTGGATCGACCAATGGACGGCACTGAGCACAACGGCTGCGATGTGTGGATGCTTAAACAGCTGTAAATCATCGCATCTGCTTATACAAAAAATGCCTACCGAACGGTAGGCATCAAAAGCAGTTGAGATTTAATGCTTAAGTTTTAAAACTTAGAAGAAGTATTTTAGACGGATACGCATGCCTAGATCTTTGTTTTCTGTGTCGTCTACTTTCGAGTAGTAAGTACCTAGATAAACAGAGAAATCTTCCACATCCATCACATTAGCAAATTGGTAAGAAGCATAAGTGGTGTTTACTTTCTCGCTAGAGCCAGTATCAACTTCACCATATACATGACCTAAACCAAAGCCTTTAAACAGTAAGTTAGCACCGATGGTCGTGTCTTCTTGCGTCTTGGTATCAAAATCACGGAATGCATAGTTCACGTTAATAGAAAGATCGTCAGCAGAGTAGTTAACCGTCGCGCCGTAGCCAAGGAAATCATTATCGGCATCATCTTTATCAGCAGTTAGATTGGCTTCTAAACCAGCAGCAACACGAACCGATTCAACGATTTGATACGCAACAACTGGGCGTACAAATACGGCATTCTGATCCGCTGCAGACTCATTCTCAAATTTAGTAGAGAGTTCAAAATAAAGGTTATCTGCCGTTTTGCTAAAGCCAATTTGTCCGTTATCACCACGGCCACGAGCCTTATTCGCACGGTATACATCGCCATTAGCAAACTCTTGCGGCTTGTCGGCATTAGCGTATTCAAGCATAGTATCTTGACCAACTGGGAATAGGTCAAACGCTTCATAGCGACCTACTTTCAGTTCCCAGTTATTCGCTTGGCCAAATGCAATCCATGCATCATCAAGGTCAACATCACCCGTTGTTTTAAGTAGTGGCTGTGCTTGTGCTTTGATATAACGGTCGCCACTCACACTGCGCTCGCCAGCGATTAGAACCAAAAGACGGCCGTCTTGATTTAATTTTTGTGCGTTCTTTGTATTACTGTCACGGAAGTTAATGTCAAACTCAACATCACCGCCGATTGAGAAAACACCTTGTTCACCTTCAACACTGATACCTGCGTTTGCTTGTAGTGCGGCTGAAATTAGAATTGCGGCAAGAGAAAGTTTACCAGAGGTAGCAAAATTCATTTTTTATACTCCATCGACCTTATGGTCATCATTATCATTATGTTGGTGCTTGACACCTTGAATCTCATCCTGAGATATAGGCAATAAAATTAATGAGTTAGGCTCAATTTCACCGGGGAAAATAGCACGCTACTTTGGTAATCATGAACAGCTCAATCTCTTTTATTGCTCAGCAACCACTGCTTATATATTCCCTTAACGTTGCTGACGGGGATGGAGTTTACATTCACTGAATCAATGTAAAAATAGATCAATGTCACATTGGGAATCGTTCCCATGAATGGGTTGTTGATAAGTTTATATAAATCACGCTTTTGCAAATAATTCACACCATAAATTAAATGTTGGCACGAAAATTATGTGAAGCAGGCCGAAATTTCACTTCACAAAATAATAACAACTCAAGATAAAGGTTGCTTTATCAAATTATTAACATTCTAGAATTGGGGATGGAGAGTAAAAACGATGCGAGATTTGACCATAAATTGAAGCATTGCTGTTTTGATGGTGATGGCTTTGCTTAAAATATTTCAATTTCACGTCCGAAACCGTCAACGAATATAGTGAACGTAGGGGATTTACCCAATTTCTGCTAGGGCTTTAATTTGGAGCGACACACGAGGTTCGCTTTCTTTTGAACTAAAAGCGTGACCTCAACCTTGGCAAGGTTGCTCTAAAACGATATCGTTGCTTGTAAACTGGCTGTGAGACAGAGATGAAAAAGCCCCAGCATTTCCGCTAGGGCTTTAATTTGGAGCGACACACGAGGTTCGAACTCGTGACCTCAACCTTGGCAAGGTTGCGCTCTACCAACTGAGCTAGTGTCGCATACTGCATAAGCAGTGAAAAGATGGTGCCCCGGGCCGGACTTGAACCGGCACGACTCGAAAGTCGAGGGATTTTAAATCCCTTGTGTCTACCAATTTCACCACCAGGGCACGCAATTCTGCATTGCGATGCTGTTTACAAAATTTAGTAACACCATCTTTAGATACTGAACGTTAAGTTCAACACCTCAAAATTTGGAGCGACACACGAGGTTCGAACTCGTGACCTCAACCTTGGCAAGGTTGCGCTCTACCAACTGAGCTAGTGTCGCAATGGAGGCGCGTCCCGGAGTCGAACCGAGGTCCACGGATTTGCAATCCGCTGCATAGCCCCTCTGCCAACGCGCCCCTGTAACATCAAGGGGTTGGGTTGTTTCTTCCGTTCCTCTCAAGTACGGGATGCATTCTACGCATTCGATTCGATGAGTCAATATTATTTTTTTAGTTTTTAAACCGTTTGGCTATTTTACATTCAAAAAGGACAAATCTGGTGAATTTGATAGCAAAATTCACCACCTTTTACACGAGATAACTGTGCTTTAACTGAAGCAATAATGCATGTTGTGAAAGGGATTGTAGAAATTGGAGGAACAAAAAAACGGGCCTAAGCCCGTTTCTTAATGATGTTCTGCATTGAGGAGGTCGTCTTTAGCTGCCGCCAAGTATTGAACCATTGACCAATAGGTCAAAATGGTTGCGATGTATAACGCTGCATAGCCGACCCACACCATCCAATCATCATGACGCCAAATCAGTACCCACAATGCAAACATTTGGGTGAGCGTCTTAACCTTCCCAACCCATGAAACGGCCACACTGGCTCGTTTACCAATTTCCGCCATCCATTCTCGCAACGCAGAAATGATGATTTCACGGGCAATCATTGTCACGGCTGGAATCGTTATCCAGAGACTGTGGTAATGGTCGGTGATCAAGATAAGAGCCGTCGCAACGAGCACTTTATCCGCTACTGGGTCGATAAAAGCACCAAAGCGAGAGGTTTGCCCAAGTTTTCGCGCAAGCATGCCATCTAACCAATCGGTAAAACCCGCTACCCAAAACACCATTGCCGCAGCAAAAGGGCCCCAGCCGTAAGGCAGATAGAAAACAACGACAAATACTGGGATAAGGAAAAGTCGTAATAAAGACAAAATATTAGGAATATTCAAACGCATATTTATAGGCTCTTATCGATTGCGCGGTTATGTTGCGTTATTTTTCTTATTGTTTCAATGCTTGATAAATGTTTTCAGCTAAAGAATGGCTAATACCGGGCACTTTGGCGATTTCTTCAACAGTGGCTCTCTTTAGCTCTTGCAGCCCTCCCATATATTTCAGCAGTGCTTGCCGGCGTTTAGGCCCAACCCCTTCTATGCCTTCCAATGTACTGGTACGCCGTGTTTTACCTCGTTTGGCTCTATGCCCAGCAATGGCGTGATTATGACTTTCATCGCGAATATGCTGAATCAAATGCAAAGCTGGCGCATCACTTGGCAGGTTAAATTCATCGCCATCGGTTGTAATCAACGTTTCTAGCCCCGGTTTGCGGGTAACACCTTTGGCGATACCAATCATCACCGGCCTTTTCGGCCAATCTTGCCAATGGCTAGAGATGATCTGCAAAGCTCGATTCAATTGCCCTTTACCACCATCAATGAAAATGACATCGGGGATTTTTTCCACGTCAAGCTGCTTGGAATACCGCTTATCTAACACTTGTCCCATTGCAGCGTAATCATCCCCACCAGTAATTCCCGTGATGTTATAACGGCGGTATTCTGGTTTAACAGGCCCTTCTTGGTTAAATATCACGCATGAGGCGATCGTGCTCTCTCCCATGGTGTGCGAAATATCAAAACACTCCATACGCTCTATGCTATCCAACCCTAAAACAGATTGAAGTGCTTTAAAGCGCTGGTTGATCGTCATTCTATGGTTAATCTTAGCCGTTATTGCACTCAATGCATTGGTATTAGCCAATTTTAAATATTGGGCACGCACACCTGTTGGGCTGATGTGGAAAGAAACTTTACGTCCGACCAAGGTCTGTAAGGCTGCTTGCAGCGGCTTTTCATCCTCTAGCAGACCCGCATTTAAGATCACTCTACTTGGGATCGTACGCGCTTCATTGTGACTTAAATAATACTGCCCTAAAAAGCCATCAAACACCTCTTCTTGAGTCGTGTTAGCCGGAATTTTAGGAAAATGACTACGACTACCCAATATTTTACCTTGGCGGATCATCAAAATATGGATGCAAGCGATGCCATTTTCTTGGGCAAATCCCAATACATCCATATCATCCATCGTCTCTTCAGAAACAAACTGTTGTTCTTGGACTCTTCGAATGGCTTGGATCTGGTCTCTAAATTTAGCGGCATTTTCAAACTGCAGTGCTTGGCTGGCTTGTTCCATTTTTTGCACTAATGTTTCAAGTACTTGGTTATCTTTGCCTTGCAAAAACAATCGAACATAATTAACCAATTCAGCATACTCTTCATCCGCAATGATATGACTCACACAAGGTGCAGCGCAGCGGCCAATTTGATACATCAGGCAAGGACGAGTCCGATTGCTATAGACGGTATCTTCACATTGTCTTACCGGAAATATTTTTTGGATGAGGTGTAACGACTCTCGAACCGCACCAGAATCAGGATATGGACCAAAATACTCACCTTTGCGCTTTTTCGCGCCACGGTGCAACGACAAACGAGGGTGCTTATGCCCACTAATAAAAATATACGGGTAAGATTTATCGTCTCGCAGCAGCACATTGTATTTAGGCAAATATTGCTTGATGTAATTATGTTCAAGGATCAACGCTTCCGTTTCAGTGTGAGTAACGGTGACATCAATTTTATTGATATGGCTGACTAACGCGCGCGTTTTCTCACTGTCGATTGTTTTTCGAAAGTAGCTAGAAAGGCGTTTTTTGAGGTCTTTGGCTTTGCCAACATAGATGATATCAGCCTCGGCGTTATACATTCGATAAACGCCGGGCTGATGGGTAACGGTTTTAAGAAAAGCGACCGAGTCGAACAAAGAAGTCACTAAAGCGTCTCGGTGTCTAACATTCCGTGTCGAATAGCTAAATGGGTCAGTTCAACATCACCGCTGATCGCTAACTTACTAAACAGTCGATAGCGATAGCTATTTACTGTTTTGGGGCTAAGACTAAGTTGCTCGGAAATATCCGTCACTTTTTGCCCTTTGGTAATCATCATCATAATCTGCAGCTCTCTTTCCGAGAGATCAGCAAATGGATTGTCAGAAGCTGGCGAGAATTGGCTTAATGCCATTTGCTGTGCGATTTCAGGCGAGATATAACGCTGCCCGCTATTCACAATGCGAATCGCGTTGACCATTTCATCTGGGCCTGCACCTTTGGTTAAATAACCCGCGGCTCCAGCTTGCATCACTTTGGTCGGAAATGGATTTTCCGTATGAACCGTTAACACGATGATTTTCACATCTGGATTAAAGCGCAGAATTTTTTTTGTCGCTTCCAAACCGCCGATACCAGGCATGTTCATATCCATTAAAATAACGTCGACATGATTAGTGCGACACCATTTTACTGCTTCTTCACCGCTGTCAGCTTCCCCTACTACGTTCATTCCACGGACGTCTTCAATAATACGTCGTATCCCTGTGCGAACCAGCTCGTGATCATCTACAAGGAAAACACTTATCAAACTTGTATCTCCACACTCATCTATTGGCTCTGCACCCACTGAATCGTGGATAGCAGCATCGCGGCCCACATTAATTAGCTCACAATTGGAAATTAACTCACAATCGGGTAATTAACTTAACATTGGTTTTTACTCACACTGAATATGTGCTCAAACCCCAAATTTGGCAAGTACTTATTTGTTCGGCTAATCATCCAATGAGAATCCATTAACAAATCAAAAGCTTAATTATATTAGCAGAGATGCCGCACGACTTTTACATGATTTTTTGACAAATTTGAACCTAAACATAAAAATGCAACCAGCCTCATAAAAATACAAAACCAAAACAAATCATAAAGTTAAAATGCATACACCATACCAATTAACGGTTATTTGATCTCCATCGCCCGCTTACTCACCTCACTGAAATTCGTTATTTACCTCGTAGCTCTGATATGATGCCCTCCCCCAAGGTTACGACTATTTGGATTTATTACGCTTGGTTATTCAACACGGTTTTTTACTTACTCGCCATGCAAGAGACCTTCATGGCTCGACTCATATTGAGTTGTGGTTGAGTACGCCTCAAGGTCCAACCCAACTGATTATCCGTGGTGAAAAACCCGTTTTCTTCATACCACAGAAAGATGTGCCACAAGCGCAAAAATTAGCGTTAGAGCGGCAGCTCTCTATCGAATTAAAAACATTGGATTTGGAAGATTTTGAACATACCCTCCTAGCGGGTTGTTATTGTCAAACGATTCAAACGCATGCTGAGTTTTCGGCACTACTAAAGCAACATCATATTCTGACGTTAGAAGATGATATTAAGCTTGCCGACCGCTTTCTTATGGAGCGTTTTCTTAAAGGCAGCATTGAATTCACTGGACGGCTTACCCAGACGTTTTCCCATTCAAAAATAGAACAGGCGAAATGTCGACCGGGCAACTATCTTCCTCATCTGAAAGTGGTTTCGCTGGATTTAGAATGCTCTGAAAAAGGCATTCTCTATTCGATTGGTTTTGATAGCCCAATGGACAGCCGCGTAATCATGATTGGTGAGCCCGAGCCTTGCGATACCCCAATTCAGTGGGTGAAAGACGAATACGCATTGCTCAACGCTCTCATCGATTGGTTCACTGAGTTCGACCCTGATGTAATAATTGGCTGGAGCGTGATTGATTTTGATTTTCGCTTACTCCATAAAAGAGCCGAGTGGCATAAGTTAAAACTTGCGATTGGTCGCGGCAAACAGCACAGTTTTTTTCGTAGTTCAAACCAGAATCAGCAAGGGTTTATTACCATTCCCGGGCGAGTAGTATTGGATGGAATTGATACATTAAAAACAGCCACTTACCAATTTCGTTCTTGGTCATTGGAATCAGTATCAAGGGAGCTATTAGGCGAAGGAAAAGCGATTCACAACGCCCATGATCGGATGGATGAAATCAACCGTATGTTTAAAAAAGACAAACCTTCACTGGCGAAATACAACCTACAAGATTGTGTGTTAGTGAATAAAATCTTTGAACATACCCATTTGCTGGATTTCGCCATTGAACGTTCCCGTCTCACGGGTGTGGAGCTAGATCGCGTCGGCGGTTCTGTCGCCGCCTTTACCAATCTCTATTTACCTCAATTGCATCGCGCGGGTTACATCGCGCCTAACTTACACTCCGAAAATTGGGTCGCAAGCCCCGGAGGCTATGTGATGGACTCCATCCCTAACCTCTACGACTCTGTGTTACTTCTTGATTTTAAAAGCTTATATCCCTCGATCATTCGTTCATTTTTAATTGACCCACTTGGCTTGATTGAAGGGCTAAAAATTCCGATTGGCAAAGAGGATAATCAAGCGGTAACGGGATTTCGTGGCGGTCAATTTCACCGCACCAAACATTTTCTTCCAGAGATGATCGAGAAATTGTGGGCTGCGCGTGATGTGGCGAAAAAGAACAATAACAAAGCCTTTTCACAAGCGATAAAAATCATCATGAACTCTTTCTACGGTGTACTTGGATCGTCAGGTTGTCGTTTTTTTGATACTCGTTTGGCGTCCAGTATTACCATGCGCGGACACGAGATCATGAAGCAAACTAAAAAGTTAATTGAGGCGCAAGGCTATCAGGTGATTTATGGTGATACCGACTCAACCTTTGTCTCTTTAGGTGGTCAATATTCACAGCAGCAAGCGGATCGCGTAGGAAAACAACTGGTTGAACACATCAATCAATGGTGGACGACCCACTTGCGTGAAGAGTACCGATTGGAATCGATGCTGGAATTGGAATACGAAACCCACTACCGAAAGTTTCTGATGCCAACCATCCGAGGTTCAGAAACGGGGTCAAAAAAACGCTATGCGGGATTGATCGGTGAAGGCGAAAACGAGCGGCTAATTTTTAAAGGCCTAGAGAGTGCAAGAACGGACTGGACTCCGCTCGCACAACGCTTTCAGCACCAACTTTATTCGATGATTTTTAATGGTGAAGACCCTGCGGCGTTTATTCGTGAAATCGTTGAGCAAACTCAAACCGGTCAACTCGACCATGAGCTCGTGTACCAAAAACGGTTGCGTCGCAAGCTGCATGAATACCAAAAAAACGTACCACCACAAGTAAGAGCCGCACGACTTGCTGATACGATAAACCAGCAGTTAGGCCGACCATTGCAATATCAAAATCGAGGTCGTATCGAATACCTCATCACACTGAATGGCCCTGAGCCTAAAGAGTATTTAAAAAGTCCTATCGATTATCAGCACTATATCGATAAACAATTGCAGCCAGTCGCAGAAGCCATTTTGCCTTTTGTTAGCTTGAATTTCGAACAGCTCAGCCAGCCACAACTTGGGTTATTTTAAGAAGTACGACGATCTAGCCAGCGGTTAACCAATCCGAAACTCTGTTTTTTGATACTGCTTTGCAAGCCATTGCCCATAACTGTCTAGAATTCCAATCACTGAGCGTTTGGCGATCACTCGCCCAGAGAGCAAAATACCCAATCTCTCAATGTCGATTTTTTTCTCCGGGTGATAACGTAAAAACTGCTGCCCGCATTCGATAGGATCATCAAACCAATTTTTGTCACGATACATAATCAAAGAATAACTGGCGCGCAGTAATTTCTTGGCAATGGCTACTTGCGCCTTGCTCTGTTCGCTTTCAGAACTGGTTTTTGCAATTTTATCACGGTAAAAAAAGACCCAATCTGCGATGTCCATATTCCAGTGTTTAGCTATTTCCCAACTGGGTTCGAAATCGCCAAAGCATTCCGCCAGATCATCACCCAAGATGCAAACGCAACAATGGCGCAACATAAATCCCCACGTAAAAATGCTCTCTAAAGTGGCTACCTCGCTCACGAGTGCAGTTTTGATCGAGACTTCGGTGATATGTGGGAAACTTTTCTGAAATCGCCATTTTATCGTATTTAGCAGAGTTGCTCGTTGCTCGGAGAAATCACGGTGCGTCACCAACACTACATCCAAATTGGAGCGCCCATAACGCGCAGTTCTGCGCGCCACACTGCCATAAAGGTAAAGACTATGTAGATTGTCACCTAACCCGGCACGCAGAAACTTGATGAGATCATCGATAGCCGCTTGATATTCAGCCTGAAAGGGTTGTTTTGGGTCAATAACCGATAAATACATAGCAAAAAGCGTTAGTTAATTTAAGAAAAAGTACACGCGGTCATGTTCTACTATGCAAAGCAATCAATCAAGATATTCCTTTTCGAAAACGGCAAGGTATAATGCGCCGAAACTAAGTATGAAGGAAAAATTCCATGCCAAAGGCGAATGAATTAAAAAAAGGGTTTGCTATTATTTCTGGTGGCAAGACGCTATTGATCAAAGACATCGAAGTGACCACTCCTGGTGGCCGCGGTGGTTCTAAAATCTACAAACTACGTTGTACTGATTTGAACACTGGCGCTCGCGTTGATGAGCGTTTAAAAGCCGATGACTTTGTCGACACCGTTGACATGAACCGCCGTGCGGTTTCGTTTTCTTATGTTGATGGTGATGAGTACATCTTCATGGATAACGAAGATTACACTCAATTTACGTTTAAACAGGCGGATATCGAAGATGAGCTACTGTTCATCACGGAAGAAATCCAAGGTATGTATGTGGTTGTCGTTGACGGTGTTGCGGTAGCACTAGATGTCCCTTCATCTGTTGAGCTTGTGATTGAAGAGACTGATCCTTCCATCAAAGGTGCTTCAGCTTCTGCGCGTTCAAAACCAGCACGTTTAAGCACTGGTCTTGTCGTGCAGGTTCCTGAATATGTCGCAACTGGCGACCGTATTATTATCAACACCGCTGAACGCAAATACATGAGCCGAGCATAATAATGTCTGATTTGATTTCTTACGACGATGCCATTGATGCGGCTTACGACATCTTTCTTGAAATGGCACCCGATAATCTAGAACCTGTTGATGTCATTCTGTTTACGGCACAATTTGAAGACCGTGGCGCAGCTGAACTGGTTGACGTTGGTGATGATTGGGTTCAACACGTGGGTTTTGACGTCGATAAGGAAGCTTATGCGGAAGTATTGATCGGTCTTGTCAATGAAGAAGACGACGTACTAGACGATGTGTTTGCAAGAATGCTCGTTAGCCGCGACCCAGACCAAAAGTTCTGCCACATTCTGTGGAAGCGTGACTAACCTCATTACTGTTGCTGCGTTTTATAATGAAATCGTCGTGACACTGTCTTGAGGCAAACAGCAATAACGCCAATCGTGATTGATTGGCGTTATTATTTTTAAGCGTGATCTTTTTCCAGAGCTTTCTCTTCAACCAGTTGATAGTGAATTACATACAACTGTTCAATATTGGGATAAATGTCTTGAATCACCTCTTTCAGTGTCGTGAGTGACATATTTTCTTGCTCTGCATGGTAGTGGCTTAATTCGCTAAATAGGATCGGTTCAACCTTATTGATTAACAAGCGGCAGAACTTTCGTCCCTCTTCCAACGTACTCACCTCGACAATAGAGCCAACTTGGTAGTGCTTTTCGCTCTCATCACGAATGGTGATCACTTTCTTTTTCGCCAAAATATCCGCTTCAAAACGAGCGAAAAAAGTCATTTCTGTTGGAGCTGTCATCGCATTTTCTCTTTATTATTTAAACCACAAGTTACCATTTACAACACAGGTTACTATTTACAACACAAGTTACGACGCCATCTTACCGTGACACTGACCCTTTGTCGTCGATAGCTGCTTCACCAATTCACAGTTTTGGCCGATGATGATCGCAAAGCCTTATCTAAATATTGCATTTCCCAGCGACTTCGTTAATTATTTGTATATTCAAATAAAACTCATCATGCCCATGTCAAGCTCACCACTTTATAGAC
>NZ_CAWNMS010000073.1:0-16172 GCF_963875605.1 Vibrio sp. V04_P4A5T148 | reverse complement strand
GACATTAGCTGATTATGCACAACAGACCGATGACGCAAGCACCCAAATTTCTACTGCTGCGGAAGAGCAGTCAGCCGTGGCGGCAGATATTAGTCAGAACATGAATCAAATTAAAGATATTGTAGTGTCACTGAGTGTTGGCAGTGAAACGCTTGCAGAAGAGGCGGAAAAGATCCACACCTTGAATATTGGTTTAAGTGAAACAATTCGTCAGTTCAAGGTTTAACTGAGCTCTAGTAGGAGCGAGATGGCGCGAAGTTTGACATGATAATCAGTGATATTGAGATGCCCGGACTTGATGGTTATGAGTTGGTCTTTGCGCTGAACGACAATCCTAACACACGTGAGATATACACTATTTTGCATACCTCATTGTCAAGTGAAATAAGCCAAGACAGAGCGCGACAGGTTGGGGCAAATGATGCACTGTCGAAGTTCAACGCACAAGAGTTGATAGCGGCGATGTCGCGGGGCGCTGAGGCGGTTCTGGCGGGTATAGTCGATGAGCGTCATGAAAATTATTCAGGCGATAAGGTCAAGATATAACTTATTGAACTACCACCCAGAAATATACGCATAATGACTTTGTCAACGCCCTGTCATAGTCGGTGAGCAGTCACTTTAAATGGTTGCATAATGTGTGCTGTGTGTGCTTGTGTGCTTGTGTGTGGTTGTTTTGCTGTGGCTTTGTTCAAGGCGGTGTACGTTTGATTTATGATATTCTTAAATGCCATTAGGTGTTTGCCTATAAATACAAATAAACCGTTTTGGTTTACGAAAGTGTAACTATCGGTCAAGGATTTAGGTGTGCTGAGTCAGTCTCAAATGAGGAGGCTTCAGTGATCAAACTTGTAATAGGACGAGCAACAAGGATTGATTTGTAGCGCTATGATGAAAAACGTTTTTCCAACTTCTGTACTGCAATTGTTCAACACCACCAGCGAAGGTCTCTGGTTTATGACCCGTGATAATGTGGTGGCCTTTTATAACACACCGTTTTACGAGCAATTTAATATGCCTCTCGTAGGCTCGACCTTAGATGACTGGTTGGCCTTGGTGCATCCAGAAGACAGAGAGAAACTTCAAAATAAGGTGAATACTCACCAACAAGAAGCTTCCTCAGAACGTGTGAAAACCCGTTATCGTGTCAAAAATCGATTGGGACATTATCTGTGGATTGAGGCAGTTGGCACGTTAGTTGAGCAAGATGGTGACGTGTTGATGGTTGGCACGCATAAAAATGTTTCGGAGGAGGTGTTTCTCAATCAATACCTCTCACATATTGCAAGTCATGATAGTGAGACGGGCCTTTATAACCGACATCAATTTCTAAAAGATATGGTGAAGTTTGATGAGAATGGCTGGTTGTTCGTGTGCTGTTTCACTCAACTGCATGAAGCCCAACGGCGATTCGGGCAGGAAGCGACATCTCGTTTAATCTCTACGCTTGTTTCGGTGTTAGATGAAACTCTATCTTTGCGCTACGGGTTGTATCGCATCAGCGCCGATACCTTGGTGTTTACGGTAGAGCAACCTATGACGCCTAAGCGCACTATGACCCTAATGCAAGAGGTGGAAGCGTGTTTTCTCGAGCAGGAGGGTGCACGTGAAGTCACACTGACCACGCAACTCGGTTTGGGGGCGCTGTCTCGCTCGGACATGGAGTCGGCGCAATTACTACTCACGCAAGTGTTTAATTTGTCTGAGTACACTAGGTTAGTCGAGTCGCCTATCACCTATGCAGGTCCTTTACGCAAGAAAATTGTCCGTTATTTTCAAATAGAAGATGCGTTAGATACTGCGATAGCTCATCGACAGATAGACATCGCACTGCAACCAATAGTGGCTTCTACCACGGGAGATTTAGTGAGCTATGAAGCCCTGGCTCGTTGGACTCACCCTGTCTTAGGCGCGGTGTCTCCGGGGGAGTTTATCCCCACGGCAGAAAAGCTGGGTTACATACATGCGCTTGGAATGGTTGTACTGGAGAAAGCGTGCGAGTTTTTAAGTGAGTTTGACAAGGTGCACCAATCAAGACCTAGCGTCAATGTCAACGTGTCTGTTCAGCAATTACTAAAGCCCACCTTTATCGACGATGTGATGACGGTAGTTACAGAAAGTCAACTATCTCCGTCACGGGTGGTGCTCGAAATCACTGAGTCGTATTTGCTTGAAAATACCTACGTATTAATGACGACCCTTAAGGCGTTACACCGGCGTGGTTTTAAATTGTCCATTGATGATTTCGGTGCGGGAATGACCGCGATCACAGGGTTATTTAGTTTGCCGCTCTATCAGGTTAAACTCGATAGGGCGCTGGTCATAGAAGCCATGCGACTATCGGCTTGTTTAAAGCTCGTGTCGTATTTATGCGATTATGGTCGAAGCCATGGTATTACGATAGTGGCCGAAGGGGTGGAAACCACAGAAATGTTTGATCGTCTGACATCGATTGGTGTGCCATATCTTCAAGGATTTTGCTTGTATCGTCCTTGTGCACCTGACGTATGGCTAACCAGCGGAGTTGTTACATGAGTCGCCAATTTTTATCCAGTGAAAAAGCTCTTTATGACTTGGTTTGTCATAGTTTGTTGGCATTGCTGATGTCGGCGTCGCTCACTCAAGGGCGAGTGACTGAAGCTCAGCGGCGCAATGTATTGGTGAAGTTCTATAAACGAGCGCTGGCCAATCCGAATTACAAAACGGTACGCCAAGATATACGGGGGCTGCTTGCTGCGAGCCGAAATGAGCGGATGAATGTGTATGCCATACTTAAGCAACTCAATGAGGATGCCTTTAAAATTGACTCTAACAAGTTATAACTGAAACACAGAGCATGGCGCATCGGGCGGCTCAAGTTGACGCATTGGCGGCAGGTCAACGTGAAGAAACGGAGCAAGTGGCGACCGCCATGACGGAAATGACCACGACAGCGACAGAAGAAATCTCGAGTAATGCGAGTCAAGCGGCGAAGCAAGCGGATTACAACGCCAAACAAGCACAATCTATTGTGGATACCGCGGTCGAATTGGTGGAGGTATTAGCCAAAGAAGTGTCACACGCCAGTGGAGTTATCACACGACTGGAAGGCGATGTACAAAATATTTCGGCAGCACTTGGTGTGATACAAGATATTAAACCAACTTGTTGGCCTTAAACGCCGCGATTGAGGCGGCGAGAGCCGGAGAGCAAGGTCGAGGGTTTGCCGTGGTGGCGGATTAAGTCAGAAAGCTGGCCAGTCGCACACAAGGAAGTACCGGTGACATTCATCAAATGATAGAGCAGTTAAAAGCGGCATCCGATGACGCGGTCAGCGCGATGTCATCAAGTCAGACGCGAGGCGAAGCTACTGTCAGTGAAGCGAAGGCGCTGATAGAAATACAAAGCTTCATTGGTACCATCATGGATATGAACACGCTTATAGCAACGGCCACAGAAGAGCAAAGTCTGGTCGGACAGGAGATATCGCAACGAGTCGTAGTGATTTCAGAGCAGAGTTTGCAGTCGGCTGAGCTGGCAAATGACAACCGGTCGGGAAGTGAGACCTTAACGGGACGCGCCACCGAGCTTTACAATTTGGTGAGTCGTTTCAAGGTGTAGAGTCTTTAGTTTGAAATGATAACAAAGGAAATCATTATGAATGAGGTTGTAATAGAGGGGACTCCTGTAAATCTGAGCACTCTCGAAAGGCGTCAATTCTGTAACAATCAGTTAGACAGTGACCGATGTGCAGAGCTGATTAAAATGGGCGAAAAGAGGGCGACTTCGAGCCTGTATGACGCTTACCTTATAGAAGGTGAGGCTCTTCCCGAAAAAGGTACATTGTACGTTGTCGTAAACTGGTGCGGGGAAGAACAATGTATTATCAGGGTTACTGATGTGTATCTACTGCCTTTCAATGAGGTCAATGAAGAGCATGCCCAAATGGAAGGGGAAGGTAACTGGACACTCGCATACTGGCGCAATACCCATAAAGCCGCTTTTCGAATGGATTGCTTGGATTATGGTCTCGAATTTAACGAGGGCATGCCAGTGGTGTTTGAAGTGTTCGAGGTAGTCCATAAGTTTGCTTGAAAGACCAAGAATAGTTTCAGGTCAACCGCCTAACTTGCAGGGACTTTTATTGAAAGTGATAGGCAGAAAGGGTGTAAGGTAAATGTTGCAGAAGTACACTTGCAAACTATGTACGGTTGAAGTTTCGTTTGAGGAGCGGAATGTCACGCCATTTCATGTTGAACATGGCGTATGTGAAATGTGCATGGGGGATATTTATGTCTTTCTGCAGTCATCGCACCTGCTTAGAAATGAGGAGCTCAGCCTTAAAGTGAATTTGCGCAAAATGCGGAATATTTTGCAACGGGTCGATAGTCCAAAATACATCGACCAGACGCTAGAGCGTGTACGCACAGAGGTGTTTGCCATAGAGCGCCAGTTGGAAGGCTTTATCCAGGATTACCCATCAGTCTCGGAAGCACTTTCAGAGTACCACAGTCTTATTCGTGTCTATCGTTAAGTGCAATAGGGATGGGTAATTTTGGTCGAAGTGATATTCAAACATTATGGCTATTCAGGTTCGTTAACGGCCAGCGAGCCTTCGAATATAAGCAAGATACAAGAATGCATAACGCTGGCCAATCGGGAAGCCTTGTTGATGCTTATTTTGTCCTTTCTAATTAACCTTGAAGCGCATCGAACTTCTGAATTTAACACTGCAATGGCGGCAATACAGATAGCAGAGTTATATAAAGTCAGTGAGGTGTTGTTTGTTTAAAAGAGACTGTCCTGATTTCTGTGTAATTGTCTAAGCTTAAGCTTTAAAGGCTAGGCATAGACATTATGGATTATGAAAGTACTAGAAGCCTTCGATCGTGAAGCCGCTAAGTCAATCAAGGCAGAGTCCAAGCTTGATGACTTCCGAAAAATGTTAACCAACGTGATCGTTGAAACAGCACTCAATGCTGAACTTGATGAGCACCTTGGTTATGAAAGCACTCTGTCAAAACCAGCACCAGATCTCGTAAGAGCCACTCATTGACGTCGATCATAACTGATGATGGTGACGAATTGATGTATCTCGTGACCGAGAGAGTAGTTTTGAACTCCAGATAATTCATAAGTATCAGATCCGATTCCAGCCCATGGGTAACATGATCTCTTAGGCCTGTACGCTAAAGGGATGACAACCCGAGAAATTGTTGCCATGTTCAAGGAAATGTACGATGCCAATCTTTTTCCTACGCCGATATCTAAAGTGACTGATGCCATTCTGGAGCAGATCATCGAAGGCAGTCTCGCCCTCTGGATGAAGTGTACCCCATTATTTATCTAGACTGTATCGTCATCAAAATCTGACAAGATAAGTCGGTGATCAACAAATCCGCTTATCTTGCTCTCGGCGTCAATATGGAAGGCCAGAAAGAACTGCTCGGTATATGGCTATCTGAAAACGAGGAGGCTAAGTTCTGACTCAATGTAACTACTGGCTACAAAATCGCGGCGAGAAAGGGACATTTTGGCTATGAAGGTTTCAAGATTGACTTCTAATGCCTAGTATGTGATTATCACAACTAGACCGACGGTCGGTCTGGTTGTGATAATGTATAAAACAAGAGGATTGAATATGTATCGATTATTATTTTTAGTGTTTGGGTTACCAATGGTTGTTCCACACGCCTTTGCATCCGTTCTTTACGGTCAACTAGATTCAGGAATAGCGCAGTATAAGGACGCAAATGATGTCTCTGTAACTTATGGCGGTAAACTGGGGGCTCTTGTATATGACAGTGCAAATATTCAGCTATTTATCGAAGGAGGGTATAAAGACCTTGGTAAGATGGATACCGATGACTTGGGTACAAACAATATCTCTGTCGAAAGCTATAGTTTAGGATTAAAAGTCAGTATGCTTGATATTGGTCCAGTTGAAATATTTGGATCTTTAGGCGGACACTACTGGGAGTCTAAATCTAGTTTACTCAATGACGATGACTCAGACATTTACTGGGGTGTTAGCATCGAAGCCCCTGTAACTGATTCTATCGATATTGGCGTAGGTTATAATAATTTCACCATGTCAAGTGACTCAATATCTCAACTTGAACTAAAAGCTCTCTACAAATTTTAGGTGCTGAGTACAGACGAAAGATTGTGGGTCAGTCATATCATCTTCTTTAAAGCACAAATGTGCTCAAGTTGATAATCTAAACAGTACTCTAATGCTGGATTATTAGTTATATTTGAGTGATGTCACAGATGTATTGAGTATACTTTACATGCAAAGACGATAATCAACCTAAAGTACATTATTAGGAAATTGTAGGATAATTGAGAACTTATGACTGGCACTCAAAATCGACTTACTGGAAGAAAGCTTGAGATCATTGAAGTTTCAAAGAAACTTTTCTTGAGTAAAGGGTATGATTCTACATCAATAGCAATGATCTTGACGGAACTTGGAATCGCAAAAGGCACACTCTACCATCACTTCCAGTCTAAGGATGATATTCTCTTGGCTGTTATTACAGATACTATTGATAAGGAGAAAGAAAAAACACTGAAGCTCGTTGACACTATAGAATTTAACAGGTTAAACCCACTGCAGAAACTGCTTGCCTTGATAAGAAATGCAGATATATCAACAGAAAATGCTGAATTGATTAGTGCGTTACATGTCCAAGATAACGCCAATATGCAAGCGAAAATGCTAGGGAACTACATCGAGAAATTTGCCCCAATATACTCAAGTATTATTGAGGAAGGTAACGAGGTTGGATTGTTTAATACATGTTTCCCTTTGGAAAGTGCGGAGCTCATAATTGGTGGGTTCCAGTTTCTAACGGATTTAGGCTTTTATGATTGGGATGAGAACTCTATTGTCAGACGGAGTAAAGCAATGTTCAGTATCATAGAAAATGTCTTAGGTGCACAAAAAGGGGCATTACTTGAGGAAGTAGGTTGAGTATGAGTATTTTGAAAGCTATATATAGATTTTTTGAAGTCTATCGATTGAAAAAAAATAGGCTGAGACATTTTGATGATAATGAATTACTGAAAATTTACACATCAAACCCAGATTCTTTTAGCGCAGGAGTTGCCGACAAACTGTTGAAAGAAAGAGGATGGAGCCATGAGAAGATCAGAAATTACAAAAAGAGATATTAAATTAAGACTAATCTTCTCAGCAGAAGAGTATAGTGATTATTGTACTCGTATTTCAACGTGATCAGTTTTCTTAAGATGGCTAAAAAATTAGTGATAATAAATGGTTCTTACCGGAATAAAAAAACGTGTGATAGCGTTGGTAAACATGTAAAAACTCAGGTCGTTTTAGATGAAAAAGATGTACATGTGCATGAAATTGTGCTCAGAAAATTAAACATAAAATACTGTACCAACTGTAAAGTCTGCATGCATAAGAAAAATAACTTTGTGTCATCATGTCCTATATTTGATGATATGAGGTATGTTATTGATATCATCGAGTCAGCAGACGCACTTATATTAATAAGTCCGACAATAGGGGGGAGTGCCACCGCAGTGTTTAAAACTTTTTTGGAGCGCCTCGCTTTTTATCACTACTGGCCTCAAGGTGACAAAGCGCCAAAGTTACTAGCCAAGCGCCCTATTGAGAAATCCTTGTGTATCGCTACATCAGCGGCACCAAGCATACTCTCTGTTTTTTTCGATACACACCGCCAACTTTCAAGAGCAGCTAAAGTTTTAGGGTGTAGAAAGATTCGTAAAGTAACTATAGGCTCTTGCTACGATGACAGAAAAGCTGGAATTGCTGTTATAGATAGAAGACTATGTAGCGCCATTAATTGGTTACTAACTTAGTTATGTTTGGGGTACTAGCGAACCAACTGATAGAACCTTGTTTAACTGGTAAGAAAATAAAAAGATAATCAGAGCTCTTGGGAACAGTAAGCGTTTTGAAAGTAACTCAATCATAGTGAGGTGATTCCTCTTTATTAAGAAGGGTCAGTTACGGTGTTTTCAAGCTTCTGGAAATAATGAACGGCAAACAACTCAATGAACTCAGTAGGGTAGACATTGTTGTTACTTCTTAGGGAAGGAAGCGGATGCTCGCCAGAGGTCGAGTTGCTAAATGTATTGATCAAGAAAAATCAAAAGGAACATACTCAAAATGGATGTAACAGATGCAGTAGGCAGTCATATTACAACAAAGCTAGGAGATCTTGAAATTACTCAGTTTCTCGGAAAAGGAAAATCTGGCTACTCATATCTAGCTCTATGTGGAAAAGAACAATATGTTGTGAAGTTAATGCATTATGAACAATGTCCTTATTATTCCTTTGGAGATGCAAATAAGATTGAACTCGAAGTTAACGCATATAGAGCGTTAAAGCGTTCAGGTATTCGAGTCCCCAAACTACTAGACATAAACGTTAAGGATAATTACCTCGTTAAAGAGTTCATAGATGGTAGCTTAGTTACAGACCTAGTGATTCAAGATGCTCTCCCTGATACTTGCATAGCTCAAGTGTGTTACATGTCAACATTGCTCAAGACATTTGGGTTAAATATTGACTATTTCCCTGATAATTTTGTATTGAACAACGACACACTTTACTACGTAGATTATGAAATTAACTCGTATGACGAGAGTTGGGATCTTGCCAACTGGGGATTGTACTATTGGGCAAACTCCAAAGGAATGAAAATGTATAGGAAAACCCAAAACCCTAAATATATTAATGAGTCACCTAACTCCGGCGTACCCATCAAGCAACCATTTAAAGATAAGGTGGATTTTTGGCTTATAGAATATACTTTGGAGGTATGATTTTTTTAGTATCAAGGTGGTTAATGTAGATGTCTATCAGTACGAACAGTACGAATTCTGAGGACACCTCAGGGACAGGTACTTCAAATCGCGGTGATATCGAAATTAAGCTCTACGATACCACCGCGATTAATGTCCAAGTCGCGGTTACGCAGGCAATAAACGTGTAACAACAAACTTGACAACAGTCCGCATTAGTGCGATTTTTGGGGTGTTTAGTAACCAACATAAGAGAGGGATAAGATGATTGTAACTAATAGCCGCCCGGCAAAAGAAGGTGTTGAAGCTTAATTTAATCACACGTAGCTCTGTGACTTAACTAGTACATACCCTTCTATTTGCCCGGTAATTTC
The DNA here is from genome assembly GCF_963875605.1 of Vibrio sp. V04_P4A5T148. NCBI lineage: Bacteria > Pseudomonadati > Pseudomonadota > Gammaproteobacteria > Vibrionales > Vibrionaceae > Vibrio > Vibrio sp. V04_P4A5T148. Next base: position 7,013 of record NZ_CAWNMS010000073.1, on the reverse strand, counting down.
AAACCGGGGTCCCGTTAATGCTTTGCTGCATTAGCACTGCATATATTTCAGTCAGTACCCGACCTCATATTCTGTTTATGCTGTTTTTGCAGTAGGTACTATCATGAATTCTATTTTTACTCATCCAATCACACTGACACAACTTGGATGGCAGGCTTACTTTACGCAACAACTAACATTAGACGATTACGATAATTGCACTGTGGGTCGCGTAGTTGCCCAGCATAAAAGTGGCTATATCGTCACGACTAAAGTACAGACGTTTCATCTTGATGTTCATATCCAACAGCCCTCCATGACAGTTGGCGATTGGCTGTTGCTAAGCAATGAAACACTTCGATTTGAACGTTTGCTTGAGCGAAAGTCATTATTTAGACGTAAAGCCCCAGGACCAAAAGTAAAAGAGCAGTTGATCGCCGCGAATGTCGATACCTTGTTTATCGTCTGTTCGCTTAACCACGACTTCAACTTAAGCCGCATTGAGCGCTATCTTGCTTTGGCAAAAGATGCCAAAGTGGAACCAGTAGTGGTGCTGACCAAAGCCGACCTTTGTGACGATGTCGAGGAAAAACGCACTCAGGTACAAAAACTCGATGATTTGCTTATCATTGAAGTTGTGAATGCGCTTGAAGCTGACACGCTGCAAGGGCTACGCAGTTGGTGCAACACCGGACAAACTGTCGTCTTTATGGGCTCATCTGGCGTGGGGAAATCAACCTTGATCAACACCTTGACAGGCGATCAGGCTATGAAAACTAGCAGCATACGTGAAGACGATAGCAAAGGACGCCATACAACGACTTATCGTATGTTGTTACCGCTCTTTGAAGGTGCTCTACTGATGGATACCCCGGGAATGCGCGAGTTGCAGCTGACGAGCTGTGAAGAAGGTGTGACAGAAACCTTTTCTGATATTGATTCGCTAGTACCACAATGCCGATTTTCCGATTGTCAGCATCAATCAGAGCCAGGTTGCGCAGTGCGCGCCGCGATTGAAACTGAGCAAATTGATCAAAGGCGACTGGATAACTACAACAAACTGCTCCGAGAGCAAGCCAGAAACGGCGCGACCCTAGCAGAAAGGCGTAGCACTGATAAGCAATTTGGCAAGATGTGTAAAACGATCATCTCCTCTAAAACACGCGCAAGAAATGGCTTTTAATAATCAAGCAAGTAGTTACAACTATCTTGAAAAGCGCCTCACCATAGGTTACTCAAGTATGACACGTTCACAGCATACCGTGAGTGCTTTCGGAAAAAATGTAACTAGACAGAAGTAGGATGCACCAGCTATATGAATATACGATTGGAAACAAAAGACGATTATACCCAAGTTGAAGAGCTAACAAGAGAAGCCTTTTGGAATTTATATTTTCCAGGATGTAATGATCACTATTTGTGTCACATACTACGTGAGCACAAAGATTTTATTAAAGAACTTACTTATGTAGTAGAACTTGAAGGTAAAATAGTTGCTTCAATTATGTATACACACTCTTATTTAATTAATAATAATGAAGAAATAATCCAAACGGTATCTTTTGGTCCTCTATGTGTTCATCCAAATTATCAACGAAAAGGTATTGGCACGGCATTAGTTGAAAAGACAAAATTATTAGCGATAAAGATGGGAGTACCAGCAATTACTATTTACGGAGATCCACGCAATTATTGTAAACATGGATTTAAAAACGGAATTGACTATCAAGTAAGCAATATGGATGGTGAATATCCATTAGGATTACTCGTTCTTGAACTTCAGCCCGGATTCTTTGGAGATAAAAATTGGAAAGTTCAGCAAAGTGATATATTTAATTTTGATCAAGGTGAGGTGAATGAATTTGATAAAAAATTTCAAGAAAAGGAAAAGAAATATCAACATACCCAAGAACTATTTAAAATGTTGATAAGATCTTACTTAAGAAATAACAACTAACATATATTCATCGACTGGATATTAGGTATTGAAGTTTTCATAAACTCCGCCTAATGTCCATTCTTTCTTATATGTTCTCTGCTGAGGCTTAGAACCTATCCCAATAGGTGTTGTCTGAGTTAAATTAATGACTATTGATAACAATGTAAATTAGTTAAACACAATACCTAATATCTGATGCCCTCTGGGAAAAAATTGAGCTACTACTTCTTATCCATAAGACTCACCATCCTCTTGGTACGCATCGAAAAAGAGTTGATAACCGTGATGCGATGAACGGCATTCTTTTTGTTCTCAGAACTGGTTGTCAGTGGAATGCGCTTAATGGTAAGCACCCCATAAACCCACGGGGCGATATTACTAATGTTTGAAGTTCCAAGGTAGGAGCGCATCAATATCAGGCTCAGATTTCGCTAACTCTTGCATGCACTTGACCATGTAGTCGTAGAGGATGAGTCCATTGGCTTTCGCGGTCTCGACGATACTGTAAAGCATCGCGCTCGCTTCAGCCCCATTAGGGTTAGTTGAGAAGAGATGGTATGACCTTATATACTTAGACTCACCTACTGGTGCGTTTTTGGAGGTCATCAATATGGAATCCGTCAACTATTCTGCTTATATTGGGCTTGATGTACACAAGGATACAATTGCTGTTGCGATTGCAAGTCCAGAGCGGCAGGGAGAAGTTCGATTTTATGGGAATATTTCTTCAGCACAAGATGCCGTTATTCGTCTAATGAAGAAGCTCATCAAGCTTCACGGTACGATCCTTGTCTGCTACGAAGCGGGCCCAACAGGCTATGGTCTATATCGATTGCTACTTAGCATGAACATAGAGTGTACAGTTGTGGCTCCTTCTAGAATACCTAAGATATCAACCAACAAGATCAAAAATGATCATCGCGATGCCGTCGCTTTAGCGAGGTTGTTGAGAGCGGGTGAGTTAGTTGATGTCTGGGTACCTGACCTGACACATGAAGCTATGCGAGATCTTGTGAGAGAATTTTTTCTGCCAATGACCAGCGGTTTTATTGCGCGTTCAGCACGATTATTATCTATCGATAAATGACCGTCATCGATATAGCGGATGAGTTTCGGCCATTGGCCGAGCGTGTATTTTATCGCCTTGCCCAGCGGGCTAGACTCTATTGCTTGTTGAGTCGTCATCCACTCTTGCAACTCATCCAATATCGGCTTGGCATGCCGTTGACGTTCTGCTTTGCCTGACTTACCTTGAAGCTTTCTAGCATCCATGAACTTACGTCGTGCATGCGCTAAGCAGCCAACATTAGTGACTTGGTGAAGACCGTCATAGGCACCATAGCCATCGGTTTGTAGATAACCACTATAGTCACCCAAGAAGGCAAGAGGGCATGCCCTCGCGCGACTGTTTTGATAGTCGTACAAGGCGATATTTTTCACATTGGGCAGTGCGGCACCTGGCGAGTCTGCGCCTGAGCAGTAGAGCCACATATAACATTGTTTATCTTCCTTGAGGACATTGAGTGGTGTTTCATCCGCTTGGACTACCACTTGCTTAAGTAAGTGCTCTTTTAGGGCGGCATAGAGTGGTTCGAATTTCTCACTAACTTGGATAACCCACCTTGCCATGGTGGTTCGTGATAGTTCGATACCCGATTGGGTAAACAGCGACTCTTGGCGATACAGTGGCATCGCGTATTGGTATTTGCCAAGGATGATGTTGGCAAGCAAGCTTTCTGTCGCGAAGCTCTTAGGGATAATGCTTTGCGGCGCTGGTTTTTGAACGATGCGGCTTTCGTCTTTAGTTTGCTCGCACTGACGGCAAGCATACTTAGGACGAACATATTCCAGCACTTTGAGCACGGCTGGTGAGAACTCAAGTTTCTCACTGCGGTCTTCACCGATTTTATGAAGTTCATGATTACAGCATGAACACTAATGCCGTTCACTTAAGGTGAGCGGCATTGTATTTTCTAGGATATCGGCTTGGCTTTTTCTTCACGACTCTAGGGACGGATCTTTCTCGCCTTGGCTCAAGTATTAAGCTCCCACTCATTGCATAGAAGTTTTGGAGTTGCCTCGGTATGGCTCCCGGTGACGAGTAGGGAAGCCCCACTATTAGGCGCATGATGTGGGCTAACGCTCCATTGAAGCTAAGTTGGTTGGCAAGTAGTCTCCATTCAACGTATTACACATCTGTACCATTTGATATCTGACTAAGTTGTATGTCATTAGTATTCCCCAGAGCTCTTGTCTCACGAGTTCTGGGAGTCGGCTTCGCAGTGTAAGGCGGTTACCAAGCATGTATTGTTTTTGCTCTCGGTACCCCAGTTCAATTTCCCAACGGTATTCATATAAACCGGCTATATCTGATTTGGGATAAAGCATAGGGTCAACCATTGAGGTGAGAACATCGTATTGCTTACCCTCTTTGACTCTCGTGATTAAACGTACCACAACCTCTTCTTCTAGCTCTGGCCATTTCTTACGCGCTTGCGGATTACTCTTCAGTTTTATCAGTTTATCTTGTCGGCCAAAAGACTGAACGACTTCATAAATCAGCCCTTTTTTCATCGGGATAAGCCAATGGCGATTGATGCCGTGCGAACGCCATGCTTGAAGTAAACCTAGGGAGTAAAAGCCTTTGTCGAAGAGCGTTAAGCTGTTATCGGGGGTCGTTTCGATAAGCTGCTCTGCCAGCTTCATTTCATTGACGGTATAACAGTCAAAAGCACTGCCTGTGATTAAATGACTGCTCAGCTCCATCTGACAGACCATGCGCACCTGTGTGTACTGTGTTTCTTTACCATCACGATTGGTAGGCTTGGCAAACGCTTCAGCATTGTCTTTCGAGTCTTCTGTTCGCCATAAAACCCCATCAACACCCAGTAACGTAAGTCCGTTCCAGTTTGGTCAGTTAGCCTGTTTGAACCAATGACTTTGCGTACACTCAAAAAGCGCTTTAGCCGCTGATTCACCAAGATTTTTTCTTCGCTGTGTTAATGCACTTGGAGCAACAAATGGCTTACCTGTGCGGTCAACAATATCGAGCATATTGACAATGTCAGCCATGGATTTATCGTTATAGATAGCCATGCCAACCAGTAACCATGCCATCGACTCTAAAGTGAGCTTTCGTTTTCTTAGAGTAACGGTATCAGTAAGCTCATAAGCACTATTGATGAGCTCAATGGGTAAGAGGTCTGCGAGTGTTTCAACTTGATTGGGTTTATAACTGTTGATGATATCGAGGGCTTGAGAAACGTGCATAAAAAAATCCGATAAACAAGGTCTATCGGATTTTTACATAAAGATAGGATCATTCAACTGATCTGCCGATTAAAGTCTTAACTGATCGGCATTACAGCATGAACACTGCTTTTTATGGTCGTCTAAGTCGAGTTCGATAACTTCACGAGGCAAGGTCTGCGGAAGTGGCTTGCGTTTACCCCGTTTTTTCGTTGTGGTAGTCGTCGTGACTTCAACTTCTTCTTCCTTAGCGGCTTCACATTCCGCTTCGTTGAAGAGATCACCTTGGGATTCATCGTAAGGCTTTAATGCCTCCGAGCGTCTAGCGAACTGACGGCCGAAGGCAAGCTTGAGCTGTTCAAGTAGCGACTGGCGCTCTTGTTTCCACTCAGATTCTTTCTGTTTTTGCGACGCCATCAGAGCTTTCACCATCTCTTGTAGCTCGGCAACATCTTGGCTTTCTGGGTTGATATTTGGCGTCTTTTTCATGGCATTTATTATACTAAAATCATGCCGTTAATACTTGGTGGATAGGCTTTATTATCGTTTAAGTCATTGTAAAATTGTTTATTTTAATGGGTTTATGGCCGATAATCGAGAAGCCAGAAAGCAGTCTATCAAGCTCGAATTGAGTCAGGGTAAACACCTCATTTTTCTCTTTTATAGGCCACTTGTACTTAGCTTTTTCAAGGCGTTTATACCAGAGAGCGAAGCCTGTTTTATCCCAGTACAACACTTTAATTTTGTCGCGCTGTTTGTTAGTGAAGAGGAACAGTGCGCCATTTCCTAAAGGTAAGTCGGTGTCATTTTCGATAATCGCAGCAAGACCGTTGATAGACTTTCTAAAATCGACGCTTTCACGATACAAGTAAATCTCTGGAGCGCTGAGCATGCGTTTTATAATAGAGCACCGATGAGTTCTGCCAGATAGATCGCTGGCGTGCCTTGAGGAATGCTCAACTCAACATCATTGACGAGCAGCGTCATGTTAGCAGTTGCACTCTGAGCTTGATACTTCGTCGTCTTTTCGACTACTTCAGCTCGAACAAAGCCTAGAGATACGTCAGTTTTGTTGAGTTGCTGGCGCTTGGCATAGAACGTTGAGGGATTGAGTTCATTGAGCTTACAAAACGCGAGTGTCGATAGTGAACTCGATTCAGATTGTTCGATAAGCATTTGCCATTCTTGATTGGTGCGTCGTTTTCCCATTTCAAACCTCCTTATGGTTGGAGACTTGATCTTATTATTCGTGTTAGGTGATTAGAATGCGCGGTTTATGACGCGCTTACGCTTAATGCGACTGGTATTGATTCCAAGAGTGGCGAGATGCAGGTTGTATTTGAGCGATTTTGGCAAAATGGTATTGTTGATTGGCGTTCCATATCAATGGATGGCTGCCAAACTAAAGCTCCTTTATCTGGCTCAAAAAAACAGGCAGGAGCCCAACAGGCAGAGCAAAACAAGGCGTAAACGCAGTTTGTTGACGGATCAAATGGATTGCCACTTGCCGTTGTATGGATTTGATTGACCACAACACCACTTTATTAATTGGGGATCTCGGTTTTGTTGTGACGGCAGTCGACAGTGTGGCGAACCAAAATCTTGCGGAGCTTGGGCATGTAACACTTAAATTTGACGGTCAACGAACCCCAGAATTGCCGGGTACCATCCATTTGATCGGTCCTAAATTAGAAGTGCTTCAACATGGTGATGTGCTGATGTTTGGTTAAAATGGTGGAATGTGGCTTGATTGTGATTAGGCATATCTAAGAAAAAAGGCTCCTGTTTTAAAAGGAGCCAAATAGCTGGTGTTAGCTATGGAGAAAAGATTGTTAAGTACCATGAT
>NZ_CAWNMS010000072.1:0-16605 GCF_963875605.1 Vibrio sp. V04_P4A5T148 | reverse complement strand
TCACTAGGCTATATTAATGATATTAATAAGCTAGTTACATTAATTAATCGTGTCATCATCGACGTTCAACCAGAAACTGGCATTTCTAGGTCAAATCAGTACAATTCTGCGTTCTCCACCACCATCCACTGCGAGCCAGAGAAAATGCCAGCACCAGCGCCCTGTTTTACTGCCTTTAAAAAACCTATTGAAGGCTACTCTCTGCCTGAGCGCTTTACTTTCCCATTTTGTTACGAGCCGCATCCGCTTTGCGAATTAGCGGCAAGCCAGCTGCAACAACACCTGCTGAACCAGCAGAATTGGCAACATAATTTTGGGCTCGATAATCACGGCGTGCTAAACCAGCATCCGGAAGCTATCGGGAAAATGTTTGGTGTTTTAGTGGTGCGTAAACAAAGTGGAGAGCTAGGGTACCTGTCTGCATTCTCGGGGAAGTTAGCTGAGCAAAACCTGCTGCCGCATTTTGTGCCGCCTATATTTGACATGCTCACTAACGATGGTTTTTTCTTGGAAGGCAGCGTGCCGATCAATCAAATTAATCAGCAAGTTGAACAATTGGAGTGCGATCCACAGCGTGCGCTACTTCAGCAGCAATGGACCACCGCCCATCAGCAGGCGCAAGATGAATTAGAAGCGCATCGCCAGCTGATGATTCAAGGTCGTGAACAGCGTAAACAGCAACGCATCCTTGCCGAGCAATCAAATGATGCCCAACAATTGCGCGAAACCTTGGATTGTCTCGCCAAACAAAGTGTGGCTGAAAAAACGTCCCTCAAACAATTAAAGCGCAAGTGGGACGTCAACCTCAACGAACTACAAGCGCAAATAGACGCATTTCAAGAACAAATTGATGCGTTAAAAGAGCAGCGTAAAAATCTCTCTAATGCGTTGCAGCAACGACTTTTTTCTCACTATCGATTTCTCAATCAATACGGCACTGAAAAATCTCTGGGGGAGATTTTCCGTCTTACGGCTAACCCTGTTCCACCAGCAGGGTCTGGAGAATGCGCCGCACCAAAATTGCTGCACTACGCGTTTCAACATCAGATGACACCGATTTCACTCGCCGAATTCTGGTGGGGAGCGTCACCAAAATCTGAAATTCGTCAACACAAGAAATTCTATCCTGCTTGTCAAAACAAGTGCCAACCGATTTTGGCTCACATGCTTGATGGGCTGAAGCTCGATGATAACCCGCTATTGCATAACCCAGCGCAAGGCAAAGAGATCGACATCATCTATCAGGATGAAGCCATTGTTGTCGTCAACAAACCTGCCGAGTTTCTATCCGTTCCCGGAGTCAACATTCAGGACTCTGTTTATACTCGTCTGCAACAAACGTTTAGCTCAGATGAAGGGCTTTTTGTGATCCACCGCCTCGATATGTCTACTTCAGGTTTATTGGTGTTTGCTCTCACCCGCCGAGCCAATAAAAGCCTGCAGAAGCAATTTATTACTCGCGGCGTTGAAAAACGCTATCTTGCCTTACTCGCTGGTGAATTACAGCAATCGCATGGTGACATTCGCTTACCGCTGCGGGGCGATTTAGATGACAGGCCGCGTCAATTGGTCTGTTTTGAACATGGCAAACCCGCTGACACTCACTGGCAATTAATTGAATGCCGAGATGGATTCAGTAAAGTCTACCTCTACCCCAAAACAGGACGAACCCACCAATTGCGCGTGCATTGCGCTCATGTGGAAGGACTCAACCTGCCCATCGTTGGCGACGATCTTTATGGCACGAAAGGAGCGCGTTTACATCTACATGCTGAGTCGCTGAGCTTTGATCACCCTTATACCAAGCAAAGGATGACATTCACGGTGGATGCCGAGTTTTGATCGACCATTCCGCTTTAGTGACATTGAGGTGACAAATCCTGACTTAGCACAGCTATAATTTCGTGAATGCGAACCTTTTTCTAAGTGCTTAACGTTGAGAACACGGCTGCTGTACCTTTTGATCACACTCACCGCAGTGCTAGGACAATCAAACCTAGCACACGGGCAAGAGCAAACGCTGCAAGATCGTTGGCAGCATTTTCTACGCCAAGCCGAATCGCTATCGGCTGCGCGAGCCTTGCCATTGCAAAGTATTAACTCATACCCTATCGATCTTCTGCTCAGCGCCAGCGCCTATCCTGATTTTTCCCGTTATTCATGGCAAACCATAACCGAGCTCAAAGCGATAGCCTCACAGTGCGCACTGTCGCCCGGTTTATCAAAAACCTTGGCATCACGCCCTGAATTGCAAAAAGCAGCGTCGTTTGAACTCGCTTTATGCCAAGGCGATGAATTGCCCATCCGTTGGTTTAAGACTGCTCCGTTTCTGCATCCTGCAGGCGGGAGCTACGCAGAGCGATACTTAGCTTTTTCTACTCATAACATAACGGCCGAGCAAAACGCCGAGCTACAGCCCTACACGACTCTCTCTAACCCTCAGCATCCGCTGTACACCTTTTTTACCGATTTAGAAACGGCAGGGCGAGATGCCTTGGTCAGCGGTTATCGCGCTTATATTGACCGTCAACAACGGCTATGGATCAGTGGCGATTTCGGTATTCGCGTACTGAGCGCATTGCAATGGAAAAAAGTCGCGCTCGATCAGCAATTGGTATTGTCGGCCATCACAGCGGCTACTCAAAGTTGCCAATTACGCTACAGTAATCTGTGTGTCTCTAGCCAAGAAAAACCCAATATCTCACTGTGGTTATCAGTCATATTACTGCTGTTGCTCGCAGCAACGCTGAGTAGGACGCTCTGGTTACGCCGCCAACAAGCCAAAGAAAAACGCTTTATTTTACAGTTGCTGACGCATGAACTACGCACCCCTATCACCAGTCTTGGCTTGACCGTTGAGCAGTTTCGCCAGCAATTTGATACTCTGCCAGAGCTGGCCCAAGATACATTCGGCCGCTTACTGGCCGATCACCAACGTTTAGCTCAGCTTGCTCAGACCAGTAAAGGATTTTTGAGTAGCGACCCAAATGAGCCGTTTCAATGTCAAACCGCTTATCTCTCAGATTGGTTAGATCACTGCGTAGCGAAACACGAACTCAGCTATGAACTGACACAAGATATCGAGCTCACACTGCCGTATTACTGGCTTGGGATCTGTTTGGATAACTTGATCCGTAATGCCAAGCAACATGGTCAAGGGACAATCTCAATAACGGCCAGCGTGACGGACACTCAACTGAGGCTTTGCGTTAGCGATGAAGGCGAGTTTCCCTCTCGTCTAAAACGGCTATTTTCCCGTTCTCGCACGGCTTCCAATATGGGGATTGGGCTCCGTCTTGTGAGCCATTTGATGCTTAAAATGGGCGGCAAACTGACGTGTAAAGCCCACCCCACTCGCTGCCAATTGGAATTACCATTATGAACACACTGTTATTGGTCGAAGATGATCCCCTACTCGGGCAAGGTTTGCATGATTACTTGCTACAGCAAGGTTTTGATTGTTTGTGGGTACAGCAGCTCTCACAAGTCAAAAAAGCATGGTTTCGCGCCGATTTGGTGATTTTAGATAGACAACTGGCTCAAGGAGACAGCTTGGATCATCTGCCTCAATGGCTAATGGCCAAAGCCGTGCCAGTGATCATCCTGACGGCCAAAATCGAGGTTGAGCAAAAAATAGCAGGTCTAATGGCGGGGGCGAAAGACTACGTCACCAAGCCATTTTCGCAACAAGAATTACTGGCGCGAATTCAAGCGCAACTGCGACCATTAGGAGAAAGCTTGCTTTCCTACGCTGACATTGCCATTGATCTCTCAAAGCGCAGCGTTACCTTAGGTGAGCAGTTGATGATGCTAAAACCGAAACAGTTTCAGCTATTACTGCTGCTGGTTCAAAATCAAGGACGTGTTTTTCACCGTGATGAACTACTCAATAAAGTGTGGGGCTACCAGGCCTTTCCCTCAACTCGAACCGTCGATAATCATGTTTTACAGCTGAGGCAGCAGTTACCCTCACTCAATATCGAAACCGTTCGTGGCGTTGGGTATCGTTTAGTCGAGGTGTCCAATGCGTAACCTTTGGCTGTTTGTACTGTTCGTCGTTAGTCCAAGCCACGCCGTGAGTGATGATTGGTTTATGGCCACACCACTGCAATCAACCTATCGCGCTTTAGCGAACCATCAGCCACAGCTTGCCTGGCAAGAGTTGATCCTCGCACTCAATAACCAAACCATTGCCACGCAACACTGGGCAAGCGTCAAGCATGCCATTATTGAACAAACCCAATGTGGCCAACAGCTCTTAAGCGATGTGGTACCAAATGCGGCGCTGATCAAAATCTCGATACAAAAAAAAACCAACGTGATGCAGCAAGGTTACCAGTTCAAATTATCAATGGAAGGAGCAGAGCTGCCTAGCCAGGTTGAACTTCTTGGCCCTGACAATGGCTTGCTCATCTCACAGAGCCAAGTAACGTCATCCGCCCCTTATATAGAATTAGAAAGCCCAGAACTGCTCTTTGCTCCGCAAGATGGCGTTTATCGACTGACACTCGACAAACAACACTATTGGTTAGTTCTTACCATGCCTTTTGGCTCCACATGGTTGCAATCCGCCTCTCCCAACGGTGGCTACCCACTAGCACTTGAGTCCCCCACAGTATTGACAAACTGCCCCCCAACAAGCCTTGCTTGGCAATGGTTTGACGACCAATTTCAGTTAATCAAGCAGCAAGATATGATGGTAGCTATGAGTAATACTCAGCAATTATTAAATAAACCAAGCTCATCCCCCAGCTCGGCTAAATGGCTCAGTACTCTGATCAAAACTGTCGAATATCAAGGAGCAATCAAAGTGGAATATGTACAACGTTTGACTCTGCCAAATCAGGCTCAATGAAGACATCAGGGTGACAATTGAGTTGTCGATTTCTTATGTAATCAACACACCGAGACACACTGGAAATGACAAACCATGTATAAACCACTTTGTTCTTTATTGATCACTTGTACGCCACTTTTGGCGTTGGCTAGCCAATCACAACCGGCGTCAATTACACTGCATAATCAAAACCAAACCGTGCAAATAGAGCCACAAAATTTTGCTATTGATTGGCAGCAAAATGCCCAGCTAACCATTAACCAAGGCCAGCTAACCGTTAACGGCCAGCCACAGCAAGTCAGCCAACTGCAACAAGATAATCAACATCACGCCTCTTGGCTGCTTGTTCCTAGCCAGTTGAAGGTTGAGGCCAATTTACAACAAACATTGAAGCTGTCGATTACCGCGAGCGCTGAGAGTAAGATCTCTCGTGCTAAACCGTTAACCGTGCAGTGGTTTGAACTGCCTGAGCAGCAAAGCAAAACGCTCATTCTTCCTTTTAGTGAAGGAATGCGGATTCCAACCGATAACCCACAGTGGGTGAACTACCTCATAGCGGAACGCTCTGCCAGCAATACCACCCAAGATCTCAAAATGCCATTTTGGAGTGTGGAAGCTGGCAATGAGCAGTATGTGAGCTACCAACTCAATACCGCCACCAACAACAAACTCAATTTTAGCGCCAAGCAAAACAAGCTAGACATGCAAGCCACGCACGCTTTCACTGTGCTCAACAAAGATGAGCCTTTTGAGGTGGAAATCTCCCTTGGCAACTCACCACTAGATGGTGCCAAACGCTACCGTCAGTGGCGAAAAGAGAATGGGCTATCACAAACACTCGAACAAAAAGCGCAGCAAAACCCAGCCATAAAACAGCTTATCGGCGCAAGCCATGTTTACTTGTTTGGCCAAGACTTAGTGTCCACACAAGATGTGACTGATTTCTGGGCACTTAAAGAATGGTATTTTAAGCAGCCCCAGTGGGTAGCATCAAACGAAGCGCTCAAAGAGCTTAAGCCACTCGTTAAAGGAAAAGATTTTTTCAACAACTACAACAAGCGGTTGTTGATTGACGAAGTGAACCGCTCGCTCAATGCTTGGATAAAAGAGCAACCTTCAACCCAAGAAGCAGGGATAGCTAGCCAATACCAAGCCGCTCAGGCACGAAAAGCATGGCTCGCAGAGCAGAAACTACCGTTTTTACGTGATGCCAGCACTTGGGGACAAGGGCTATCGACATCCATGATTGACGCACTCAGCTCAGCTGGTTTGCAGCACCTCTGGCTAGGTTTGGATAATTGGATGCCCGCCTTTTACCAGCCACAAGTGGTTGATCAAGCAAAACAGGCTGGCTACTTAGTTGGGGTGTACGACTCCTACAATACCGCCATAGCAAAAGGCATCAACGATGGTTGGCTTACCGCGCAGCTACCGGATGCAATGCGCAAGCAATGTGCGATAGAAAACGCCGACGGCAAAAAACAAAAAGGGTTTCGTGGCAACGGCTTTTATCTCAACCCTGCCTGCCAATTAGGCTTTGTGCAGCAACGCATTGAGGCAATTTTAAAATATGGCCGCTTTAACAGCCTGTTTCTTGATGTAGATGGGACCGGAATGGCCCGTGAAGATTACTCATACCAAGAGGGCCAAGGAATGAAAGAAAGCGCGATGCTGGAGGCATTTAATCAACGCATGCGCTGGATAGCCAATGAACAGAATGTGGTTCTCGGCTCTGAAGATGGTAACAGCCTGACGACACAAGGGCTCTCTTTTGCTCATGGTTTAGAAACGGTAGGATTTGGCTGGACAGATCCTGATATGAAAACTAACCGCCAATCGCCTTACTTTCTTGGAGCATGGTTCCCAACAACGAGCCCAGATTTTTTCTTTAAACCCGCGCAAGTCAAAGAGCCGTACAAAACACTGTTATTTGCACCGCAATACCGTATCCCTCTCTATCAGACCGTGTTCCATGATGAGGTGATCAACAGTCACCACTGGCACAACGACAGCGTGAAGTTTTCCAACGTGCAAGCGGAGCGAGATTTAATCGCCATGCTGTATAACACCCCAGCGATGATTCACCTTAGCCGTGATGAAGCGACGCCTAACAGCGCACGAGTCAACGCATTACGCCGCTATCAACAAGGGTTTGCACCAATCCATGAAGTAGTGTGGAACCAACCTTTAGTCGATTTTAAATGGCTTGATGAACAAGGGATGGTACAACAAACAACCTTTGGTGATGGCAGTAAAATTACCGCCAATTTCTCTACGCAGCCATATAAAAAAGAGGATAAGGAAATTGTTCCAGCCTTGACTATTCAAGCTGAACTCAGCAATGGGCAAAACCTCATTTGGCCATCGGATACGCTAAAGACAGAAAAATAGTCTCATCGCTCACTCATTAAAAGATAAATAAATCATTAAAAGATAAATAATAGTGCGACACTTCAAGGAGGAAGCGTCCATTTCTGTCATTCAGCAACCATAGCCAGTAGCACAAAGACAATATGGGCAAACAAAACTAGACGACTGGTCTAATTTCAATTATAGTGCCGCCCATGAATACAAAAACCCATGATACTCGCCAACACATCCTTGAGGTCGGTTACCAACTTGTCGTAACCAAAGGCTTCACCAGCGTAGGCTTGTCTGAATTATTAAAAACCGCTGATGTGCCCAAAGGCTCTTTCTATCACTACTTTAAGTCAAAAGAGCAATTTGGCGAGGCACTGATTACGGACTATTTTCAGCACTATTTAGTACGGATTAATGCCCTTTTTAACCAAGAAGAAGGAAACGCCTACCAACACTTGATGCATTATTGGCAATGTTGGTATGAGCAGAGCAATGGCTTATGTAACGCACAGCGCTGCTTGGTGGTGAAATTAAGCGCTGAAGTTTCAGACTTGTCTGATGCGATGCGTATTGCTTTACTTAAAGGTGCAGATAGCATTATTGAGGCGGTCGGAAAATGTATCCAGCAAGGGATCGACGACGGCTCCATTCACGTACAACACAGCCAGCAAACCGCAGAATTGCTTTATAACCTTTGGCTCGGCGCAAGTTTGCTCAGTAAACTGCGTCAAGATAACCAAGGACTTGCACAAGCGCTTACGAGCACCGAACACATTTTGCAAGGCCAGTGCCCTAGTTAAGATTCACCCGCTATTTCGATAGCGGTTTTTTTGAAACCCAAACTAGACGACTGGTCTAATTTAAAGTAATAAAGGACTCTCCAATGACTGAACAAACTAACCGCCGCATTGTACTCGCTTCACGCCCTGTCGGTGCACCAACGCCGGCCAACTTTCGCTTAGAACATGCGCCTAAACCAACACCGGCCGCTGGTGAAGTACTGCTGCGTAGTGTTTATCTTTCACTTGACCCCTACATGCGCGGCCGCATGAGTGACGCTAAATCGTACGCCGATCCTGTCGCAATTGATGATGTCATGGTAGGCGGGACCGTGTGCCAAGTGGAAGTATCAAACCACCCAAAATTTGAGCAAGGTGAGTGGGTACTCGCTTATACCGGATGGCAGGATTACGCTATTTCTAACGGCGAAGGTTTACTCAAACTCGGTAAAAATCCAACCTCACCCTCATACGCACTAGGCATTATGGGAATGCCCGGTTTTACCGCTTATATGGGTTTGCTAGACATTGGCCAACCGAAGCAAGGTGAAACTGTGGTAGTCGCCGCAGCTACTGGCCCAGTAGGGGCAACGGTTGGTCAAATTGCTAAAATCAAAGGCTGCCATGTGGTGGGCATTGCTGGCGGTGAAGAAAAATGTCGTTACGCTAAAGAAGTATTAGGTTTTGATGAATGTATTGATCACAAAGCTGACGATTTTGCAGAGCAATTGGCTAAAACATGTGCTCAAGGGATTGACGTTTACTACGAAAATGTCGGTGGCAAAGTCTTTGATGCGGTTTTACCTCTGCTTAACACAGCAGCGCGAGTTCCGCTGTGTGGCTTGATTTCTCAATACAATGCAACGTCGCTGCCTGAAGGACCTGATCGTCTCTCTATGCTGATGGGCACCTTGCTTACCAAACGAATCCGCATGCAAGGTTTCATTATTTTTGATGACTACGGCCATCGCTATAACGAATTTGCTACTGACATGACTCAATGGCTAAGCGAAGGGAAAGTGAAATACCGCGAGCAACTGATTGACGGTTTAGAAAACGCACCACAAGCCTTTATTGGTCTATTGGAAGGCAAAAACTTTGGCAAACTGGTTATCCAAATCAACCAACCACTTTAATAAGGACCGCATAATGATCAAACTTCACCATCTAAATAAATCACGCTCTAAGCGCATTATCTGGTTACTTGAAGAGCTAGGGGTTGAGTATCAAGTAGTTCCATATCAACGTGATAGTGTGACCTTTCTGGCACCGCCCGAACTAAAAAGCGTGCATCCGTTAGGTAAGTCACCTGTGATTGAAGACAATGGTTTGGTGATTGCTGAATCTGGCGCCATTACCGATTACCTGATAGAAAAATACGGCCAACACTTTGCGCCTCAGCGTGGCAGCGTGGAATATGTGCAATACCAGCAATGGCTCCACTTTGCAGAAAGCTCTGCCATATTGCCGCTGCTATTAAAGATGTTTGTTGCCAAAGATGGCTGCCAAACCAATTTCCTTGGTGGCTATGCAGAAAGCGAAACGGCCAAAGTGATGAGTTATTTTGACCAGTGTTTAGCGGGTAAACGCTACTTAGTGGCCGACCAACTCACTGGCGCTGATTTCATGATGTCATTCATTGCTGAAATATTGCTGACCAACGGAGCGATTACTCACTTCCCGAATATTGAACGTTACTTAGAGCAGCTCGCCACTCACCCTGCTTATCTAAAATCGAACCAAATCGAAGCGCAATACGCCTAACCTTAGGTTCCTGATGACGCCACTTCGACGATAACGAAGTGGCGTTTTTATTTCCATTATGGAAATGACCACTTGATGTATTATCAATAGTGAAAAGTAACCAAGCACATTAGGATTAAACCACAATAATATAAGGGTTTAATTTATGGACCATTCACTCGATACACAGCAACGCTTCCAAGCCATCGTCACTGACACACACCTCTCGCCTAAACAAAAGTCACACTTCCTTGCGCTAGAGGCCGAAGCAAGCTTGCCCTATCTGAAACTCTCTCCTGAGTTGGCTCGTGCAATGGAACAAGGCATTATCTGCGATATTTTTGAGGGCCATGCACCTTTTAAACCACGTTACGTGTTGCCTGACTACGCAAAATTTTTAGCACAAGGCAGTGAGTATTTAGAGCTTTCGCCTGCCAGTAATTTTGATGAAGCACTCAATATGCTGACCATTTTGTACCATCACGTGCCTTCAGTGACCTCTATTCCTGTCTATTTGGGGCAATTGGATAGCGTGTTATTACCCTATGTGGGCGAACTGAGCGAAGTGGCGATTTATCAAAAATTGAAGCTGTTTTGGATCATGCTTGATCGCACTCTTCCCGATGCTTTCATGCACGCCAACATCGGCCCGAGCGACAATATTATTTGTCGTACTATTTTACGTGTCGATGCTGAACTGAAACAGATCGCTCCCAACCTTACCTTCATGTATGACCCTTCTATCACTCCTGACGATTTACTGCGCCAAGCGACCGATAATATCTGTCAATGCAGTAAACCGCACATCGCCAACTATCCGATTCATACCACCGCCTATGGCGAGCAAGGTTTTGGTATCGTCAGTTGCTACAACTCGCTTCCTTTAGCGGGTGGCTGCAATACTTTGGTCAGAATGAATTTAAAAGAGGCCGCGAAAAAAGCCAGTGACCGCCAAACATTTTTAGATCAGATTCTACCCACTTACAGCCAATATATGATTGAGCTGATGGATGTTCGAGCTGCTCATCTGCACCAACAATCTCATTTTTTTGAAGGTTTTCTGACTCAAGAAGGGTTGATTGAAGAATCCCGTTTCGCACCGATGTTTGGCATTTATGGCATGGCTGAAGCCGTTAATCTATTACTGGAAAAGGAGCAGAGTAACGCTCGTTATGGCCATGATGATATCGCCAACCAATTAGGCATCGCCATTTCCGCCAAGCTGGCCGACATTGTACAAAACTCACCAGTCAAATATGGCTTCAACGGCCGTGCTTTACTGCACGCGCAAGGTGGTATTAGCCTTGATCTTGATGTCACTCCGGGCGTGCGCATCCCTTATGGCACCGAACCCAACCCGATTGAATATGTACAAGCAACGGCTGGACATCATCAATATTACACCTCTGGTATCAGCGATATTTTAACTCTGGATGAAACCATAAAGGCCAACCCAGAGGCGATGTTCAACCTATGTAAAGGAGCCCTCCACTCTGGCTATCGCGAATTTACGGCCAACGTGGCTTCGAACGATTTAGTTCGCATTACGGGTTACATGGTGAAATTGTCTGAAATAGCGCAATTTGAGCAGCGCGGATCACGCACCAACACCACATTTCTTGGGGCAGAAGCGGCCAAAAACACGGCCGTACTCAAGCGAAAAGCACGCGTGGTTAGCCATGAAATGCAACCGGCTTATCAACCAAACTCTGTCAGCTAAACTAATGGTCAGCTAAACTAATGGTGAGTGGAAAACAGCCGATCCGAGCAAAAGTCAGCCGAGTGCTGACTTTCTCCTGCGTTGATGGCCCGGGCAACCGACTGGTCATTTTTATGCAAGGTTGCAACTTCAATTGCTTGTCTTGCCATAACCCACATACGATCCATCACTGTCACCATTGCGGTGATTGTGTCGCAACCTGCCCATCGCAAGCACTGCGCCTCAATGCTGACCAGCAAGTCGAATGGCTAGCGGAGAAATGCACTCACTGCGATCGCTGTATTGAGCACTGCATGCACCAATCAAACCCCAAAATTCATCACTACAGTGTTGAACAACTCGTGGAACTTATCCGCCGAAATCATTATTTCTTAGCCGGTATTACCATTTCAGGGGGGGAAGCGACACTACAGCTTCCGTTTATCATCGCTCTTTTCAAAGCCATCAAACACGATGAAGAATTGAAACATCTCAGCTGTTTTATTGATAGTAATGGCTCACTATCAGAATCGGGATGGGACAAAATCTCGCCCTATTTGGATGGCGCGATGATCGATTTAAAAGCTTGGCAAGAGGAGACGCATCGGTGGCTAACCGGACGCAGTAACCATAGAGTGATACGCACTATTTTCCACCTCGCTACACTGAATAAACTGCACGAAGTGCGACTGCTGCATATACCGGACAAAAGTGATTTAGAGACTGAAATTACCGAAGTGGCGCATCTGATTAACCAGCTGCCTGCGAACATCAGCATTCGGCTCAACGCCTTCCAACATCACGGTGTGGTCGGCAAGGCCTTAACTTGGCAGCCATGCAGTGAAGGTGCAATGCTGCAGTTTCATCGAAAACTGGCCGCTCAAGTACAGCGAACTGTTTACCTGCCGACACGCTACACCTAGCGTCGAAAACCACCATATCCATAGGCTACCTATATTAGATTAATAACCCGTACCATTTTGCCTAATGCATAACGCTCACCTATGCTTATCCAAACAGGCACCAACCGTTTAACAAAAGGCCGAGCACTCGCTCTCATCACGTAAAAAGGAAAGCATCATGATTGAATGGGATTTCTTACATCTTTTCGATACTCAAGAGCTCTTTATCTTTTATTAACGAGAATCAATATTATTAACGAGAGCTAACCTCATTTTAAATAGTAGCCGCAATTTCACCTTCAATATCCTTTTGCGGCTCTTTTTGTACTGGCGGAACCTGTCCTTCTTCTACAGCGTGTTGGTAACATCCACTCAGCTTAATGGCTAAATACATGTCTGCACGAATCACCACGCCGCCATCACCCGTTGAAATTCCAGCGATTTCACACCATTTTCTCAAACTGCGTTTACGCCCCGCTAGCACTAAACGAATGCCTCGTTTTTTCAGAATGCTTTGCACGTCCGATAACATCGCCATGACGCTTAAATCTAAATGGGTAAAACTCGACACCGCATCAATAATCACACACCCCACACTCATGCCCGCCGATTCAGTGTGAAATAAAATACGACGTTTAAAGTAAGGCGCATTGAAATAAGTCAGCGGAGAGTTGAAACGATAAATCACCAAACCCGGTATTGGTTTCGCCTTCGCTGACGTATCAATCGTGCGAATCGTGCCTTTATCATCCAAACCCAATGTTTGATCACTTGGCCGCATCACGGTGCGTAAGAACTGGAACAGACCCAGTAATACCGCAAGAGTGATGCCGGGGATAACGCCAATAACCAATACAGCGATGAAGGTTAAGCTTGCCAAATAAAAGGCGTCTTTATCACGCTTGTGTAAACTCCAAATCCCTTTCAGATCCAACAACGAGATAGACGCGATAATCAACACCACCCCCAATGCAGCAATCGGAATGTATTGCAGTGGCTGATATGCCACTATCGCGACAAATCCGATCACAATCGCTGCAATAATCGAAACTAATTGCGATTTTCCTCCGTTAGCGTCATTCACCGCCGTACGTGAATCCGCCCCACTGATGGCAAAACCTTGTGAAAATGCAGAAGCAATATTAGCTAAGCCAAGCGCACGAAACTCTTTGTCGGCGTCAATATCGTAACCATTTTTTGCCGCAAAACTGCGCGCAGTGAGCATCATACTGACAAAGCTCACCATCGCTAAGTTCAGAGCAGGCATCACCAATTCACGGCTCACTCCTAAATCAAATTGAGGCGTTTGAAAGACAGGTAATCCACCTTGAATAATACCAACCACTTTAATACCAAGATTCTCAGCCCCCACAAACCACACCCAACAAGCGGCTACAATAATAGCCAACATTGCTGCTGGCCAATTGGGTCTGACACGCTTACACAGAAAATAAACGATTGTTGTCAGCATACTAATAAATAAGGTTTGCCAGTGTAGGTCAATCAGTAGAGATGGCGCTTCCACGATACGCTCTAGTAGATATTGCTGCTCATATTTCAAGCCAAATACCTTGGCAAATTGGCCCACAATGATGGTTAAAGCAACGCCATTTAATAGCCCAAGTAAAATAGGGCGAGAGAGAAAATCGGCTAAAATACCGAGTTTGAAACGACTGGCCAGCAAACACCATACACCAGTCATTGCCGTCATTGTCATGACCAACTGCCAGTGTTTGAGAGGATCGCCCATCGCCAGCGGTGTCACTACCGCCGCAATCACTGCGCAAGTTGCCGCGTCTGGGCCTAAGATCAACTGCCTAGACGTGCCAAAAATCGCGTAAACCAACATCGGCAATACGCAGGAATATAAGCCGACAATCGCGCTTACTCCAGTGAGCTGCGCGTACGCTATCGCGACAGGCAGTGCAACCGCAACCACAGAAAGCGCCGCACGTACGTCATCCATCAACCAGCGAGTTTCATAGTCTTTCAGTTGGTGTAAACCCGGCATCCACTGTTGTACAAATGCACTATTCAAATTGCTTCCCCCCCCTCTTCTCGCAACAAGGTTTTCACATTAAGCATAACTCATTGCTAACAAACTAGCGCTTATAATTGGCTGATTTTATTGAAGTATGAGAAAAAGAAAAAGTGCAGGAAAAAGATCGCCTCCATAGGTCGACTTATGTGAAAATAGCCCACTCCATTTCACTCGCCTAAAGTTGTACTTATGAAATTTCAAGCTGCCATTTTTGATATGGATGGACTGTTACTCGACACGGAACGTGTCTGCCTTACAATATTCGAACAAGCTTGCCACGTAGTTGGCGTCCCATTTTTAAAAGAGGTTTATCTCTCGGCTATTGGTCGCAATACGGCAGGCATTGAACAAGCACTGCGCGCAGGCTACGGGCCAGAATTAGACTATCCGGTATTGCATACGGAGTGGCGTAAACGTTACGATGCCGTGGTGAAACACCAGGCGATCCCAGTGAAAGAAGGGGTTATCGAGTTATTACAATGGTTAAAAGCCAATCGTATTCCTACTGCCGTCGCAACATCAACCCAAAAAGACGTGGCACAAATTAAGCTGCGCCTTTCAGGCCTTGAGCAATACTTTGACTCGTTCACAACCGGTTGTGAAGTGACACATGGCAAACCCGATCCAGAGATTTATCTACTCGCTGCGCAACGTCTTGGCGCTGAACCGACCCAATGTTTAGCCTTTGAAGATTCTAATAACGGCGTGCGATCCGCCGTGAGTGCGAATATGATCACCTACCAAATTCCTGATCTCGTCGAACCCAGTGAAGAAGTTTTGGCGCTTGGACACCAAGTGGTCCCCTCACTACATCACGTTTTAACGGCCCTGAAAAACAGTAATTGAGCGGTTTTTCATGCGTCGGCTGATTTTGATTACCACAGCCAGGCAGCGTGGTATTGCAATTACAGGTAGCTAACAAGTAAAAAGGGGATATCGTTGATACCCCCTTCTTTAGTCAATAATAAAGATTCGTTAATGTTTAGGTGGCGTACCTTCACAATTAGAAACCACCGCGTCAATTTGTATTAACGCATCCATAGGCAGCTCTGAAACACCAATCACGGTTCTCGCAGGTAGCTCATGGTTAAAGAAGGTTGTGTAAACTTCATTGACAATATTAATGTCATCCATATTTTTTATTTGAATATTGACTTTAACAATATCATCCATAACATGCTCAACACTTTCTACAATATTCTTTATATTTTCTAAACACTGCTTAACTTGTTCTTTTATTCCACCAGCAACAACTTCATTATTTTTTGGAGATAAAGGTAACTGACCTGAAATATGATTATAATGAGAAAAAGCAACAGAGTGGGAATAGTCGACTTCAGGTGCATTCACGGTATTATTTGCTTCAATCACAAGTAAGCGAGCATCTTCAGGAAGCTGTGGCGGTGTACCATCACCATGTGACACAACAACATCAATTTGCACCAATGCATTCATAGGCAAGTCAGCAACACTAACTAGGCTTCGCGCAGGCACATAACTTGGGAAAAATTGCCCACAGACTTCATTGATGGCTTCTGCATCAGATATATTTTTAAGAAATATCGTTGTTTTAACGATATCAGCCATCGTATGACCAATACTTTCTAAAATAGCATTAATATTATTCAAACACTGTTGACTCTGTTCTTTAATACCACCTTGTACTATTTCTCCCGTTTTAGGTTCAATCGGCAATTGAGCCGAGAGGTTATTATAATGAGAGAAGGCCGCGGTTTGAGAGTATAGACCTTGAGGTGCATGTTCAGTATTCCTTGAGACTTTGATGAGCTCACAAGGCGCTTGTGGAGCAGTGCCTTCACCGTTTGAAATAAGAGCATCAATTTGCACTAAAGCATCACTGACAGGTAAAGCCGTGACCGCCGCTATGGTCACTGTAGGAAGCGGCCCCTGAAAAAAAGTGGGGTATACTTTTTTGATGGCATCAATATCTGAAATATTCTTTACAAAAATATTCATTTTGACCACATCATCCATAACGTGACCAATACTTTCTACGATAGACTGTATATTATTCAGACATTGCTTTGTTTGGTAATTTATACAACCAATAACAATTTCACCTGTTTTAGGATCTATCGGTAGTTGTGCTGAAATATTATTATAATGAGAAAAAGCGACAGTTTGTGTAGAGACAGCACATATAGGTGCATTTTCTGTGTTTCTTGAAACCTTTACAATATCGGCAGCCATATCGAAATTTATCCTATTATTAGTAGAAATAC
>NZ_CAWNMS010000071.1:0-17224 GCF_963875605.1 Vibrio sp. V04_P4A5T148 | reverse complement strand
GGCGATTATCTGGGGGCTGCGTCAGAACTCCTTTACAGTGAAAGTTGTTGCCAACTGATTGAGCCGCAAACCATTACTCATGTGATTGGCGCTCAATGTACTGTGTATCCGATCACTTAGTTAGTGGTGGAAAACAATTAGTAATGTATTGATATATAAGATCTATTGGTTAATCGATTGCTCTCTCATGAGAGCAATTCTTTTTTGAAGTAAGATCTTGGTTTTTATGCGCCAAGTTTCATTTTATTAATGTGATTCTGATATAAACCGCGACTCATTTATTTCTATGATCTATAGAGAGTCGTTACTATGCGTATTGCGCCTGTTCCATCTATTCATTCCCCTCGTCTCAAACCTAACGCTTTACTATTGGCATTATCGTTAGCAGGATTACCGTCTTTTTCTTATGCATCAGATGCCTGCCAGTTTAGCGATATCACCCAAGCACAAGAGCCAATTTTAGCGATTAAAAATGCACAACCAGCCTGTTATAACTCGTGGTTTTATACCGATAGTAAAGCCATCTTGGGTCTATACAGTGAAAATAGTATAGACAGCATTAACCGAGCGCTGGCGTTAGAGGTTTCGCAATATCAAGGAACAGAAGCGCAAGCCAAATCTATTGCTAATTTGGGGGAGTTTATCCGTGCCGCTTATTATGTGCGCTATGGTGTAAAGCAAGAGTTTGGCGATTATTCGGATCAATTGAGTAATGCGATTGCGGATACGATCAACCAGTTTATGTTATCGCCTTATAGTTTGAGCTTAGGTCGTGAACAAGTGGCGGCCATGTCGAGCTTAACGTTAATGGTCGATAACGTGAAACGCCTACCTTCAACGATGGCGAATTTCATTGTGCTATTGGACGCCTTTAACCCACAAACGGCGCAAGATGTGCAGTTTGTTGATGGTTTAAATAACTTATTTCGATCCATGAGCGGCCATGCTTCGCGTGATGATTTTTATCAAGACATTGAAGCCCATCCAGAATATTTGGAGACACTGTATCGTTTTGCCACTGAGCATGATTGGGCGTTAGGAACCAATGCCGATTTCATTTTGTACAATGCGGTGCGTGAAACGGGGCGCTTACTGGTTAGCCCTTACCCAAACACCAAAACTCGAGTCATTGCGATTTTAGAAAAAGTATTGGAGCGTTACCCGCTGGGTGGACGTAGCGATAAACTCTGGATTGCTTCGGTTGAAATGCTTTCTTACTACGCGCCAGAGATATTGGAAGCGCTTAATTTAACGCAAGCTAAGCAGCAACTTGAACAGCGTATCATGCCAAATCGTCATCAATGTGATGGACCTGCCATTATCCGTTCGCAAGGCTTAACACCACAACAAGCAGAGCAAGCGTGTGAAATTTTGAATGAGAAAGAAGCCGACTTCCATGCCGTCGCGAATACCGGTTTCACGCCCGTGGCCGATGATCTTAATCAACAAGTGGAAGTGGTGGTATTTGATAGCAACGAAAGTTATGTCAGTTATTCCAACTTCTTGTTTGGCAATACTACCAACAATGGCGGGCAATACCTTGAAGGTAACCCGGCTGATGCCAACAACACCGCGCGCTTTGTCGCTTATCGATATGCGCAGGATGAGGCGTTGTCTATTCTCAATTTAGAGCATGAATATGTGCATTATTTGGACGGACGCTACAATCAATACGGTTCGTTTTCTCTCAATTTAAGTGAAGGCCATATCGTATGGTGGTTGGAAGGCTTCGCTGAATACATGCACTATAAAAAAGGCTATCAAGCGGCGATAGACTTAATTGCTGAGAAAAAACTGAGCCTCACGCAAGTACTGGCCACTACTTATCAAAATGACACCAATCAAATTTATCGCTGGGGCTATTTAGCGGTTCGTTTTATGCTGGAAAAGCATCCCAATGAAGTGGATCAACTGCTAGCGCTATCACGTAGTGGTGATTTCAAAGCATGGGCTGAGCAAGTGAAACGGATCGGCAAAAGCCTAGACAGCGAATTTTCAACTTGGTTAGACACTTTGACAACGGACAGTGGTAATCCAGACGATCCGACTGTGCCGCCAATTCAACCAGAAGACACGATGAATCATTTAGCGTTAGGGCAAAGTGTTACCTTGTCGGGTGAGCAGTACAGTGAACAACTCTATTATATTGATGTTCCAGATAATATCAGTGAATTGTCGATTAATATTAGCGGTGATGGTGACGCCGATCTTTATTTAAGTTATGAAAAAATTGCGCATTATTATGATTATCAAATAACAAATTTTGAACTGCATAGTAATGAAACAATTGCACTAGAAAAACAAGCCAATGGTACCGTTTTACCGGGTCGCTATTATTTTAGTATTACGGGTAGAGAAGCTTACCAGCGTGTTGAATTAAATACGAAAGTAAGTTACGCCATTACCGATAATACGCAAAAGCCTAGTGATGATTTAGCACCTGTTGTTCTCGAAAATCGTCAGCCAATGACGTTGGGTATTCATCAAACTCGCTATGCAGCGATTTATGTACCAGAGGGAATGAACAGTGTCAAAGTTTGGCTCCAGCCTATTGATGAGATGGCAGCCCACAATGTTGATCTTTATGCAGAAAGCGAGCACTGGCCTACATTGACTCATTTTGACCAAGCGTCTAAACGTGCTGATAGCTATGAGTATATTGAACTGCCAGTAACGCAAGCGGGCTATGTCCATTTCATGCTTAATGCACAGCAAGCCAATAGCCAAGTTGAGCTCTATGCAACTTATGAATAATTAATGAATAAAAAGAAGTGTAAAAGCACTTCTTTTTATTAAAATCATATAATTAGCCAGGAAAGTAATAGCTATATTAACATTATGTAATTTAATCTTTACTTAATAATAATTTGATCTTGTGGGAAGAATATAAATTAACACTCTATTTATTTCTTGAAAGAATAGCATTCGGTGATATTGTGTTTTTATGTAGAGTTATTACTCTATGTTGTAATTAAAAATATTAAGGGTTCATTATGAGATATATAACACCCGTTTCATTACTGCTTGTGGCCACTATTATGGGGTGCAACTCAGAAGAAGCGACAACCAGTAGCACCAGCCAATCTAATGCTGATGCGATTGCACAGCAAAAAAGAGCGTTAGCACTGCAACTGAGTGAAAGTTACGCCGAGCTTGAAACCACACTTAAAACTGAAATCAGCGCGCAAAACCTATCCATTTCTGTTTCCACTTTGTTTGAAGAGCAGCCTGATTCCGATTTTAGTCAACAGATGGTTGTAGCGGACGCGCAAATTCGTTCAATGAAAGGCATTGAGGATTTTACTGAGCAATTGCTGCAACTGCGTATTGCCGATGCGTCGATGATTAAAGAGTGGCAAGAAGGACAAAGCCCGTTGTTTGCTTTTGAGCCCAAAGGTAATGATGCGTCTTGGCAATATATTGAAGCGTTTGATGTGTACGGACAGGTGCATCAACTGGACGTATATCAAATGCCAGATGTACCCGTTTTCGTGGTTGATAGTAATAGCGAAGTGGAATTGCGCGCAGGCTTACAAGCAATGCGTGCACAGATGAACGCATTGGGTCAATCGACCACATTGACCACAGTAGAAAGTGGTAGCGTCGCCGCGCAAGCGATGGCCCGCAGCAGCGATAATAGCGCTGAGCCTATTTCCACCACAGTACTGA
Source organism: Vibrio sp. V04_P4A5T148 (assembly GCF_963875605.1). Taxonomy (NCBI): domain Bacteria; kingdom Pseudomonadati; phylum Pseudomonadota; class Gammaproteobacteria; order Vibrionales; family Vibrionaceae; genus Vibrio; species Vibrio sp. V04_P4A5T148. The sequence continues at coordinate 13,555 of NZ_CAWNMS010000071.1, read as the reverse complement.
AAAAAATTCGTTTAGCGGATGACAAAGAACCGTGGATCTCTGGAGCGGCTGAAATTTATGCGATTGTTACAGGCATCAATCCAAGCCGAGATGAGCCGACCATTGACTTAGTTGAAATGCCTTATTTGGATTACGACAAGCAAGATTACTTCCCAAATCAAGTGATGATCCAATGGTCTCGTTACCGTTGGGGCGCAGCCGATCTTATCTTGATGGAGCAAGATGATGGTACCGACTATAAGGAGCTGGCTAAATTACTCGTCAAAGTAGCGGAAGAAGTGCTGAAGCTTATCCCTGATCCAGAAGTACAGGCGTATGCGATTATTCCGCAAATCACGGGCAAGATCATTGATGCGATTCCCGATGGTTTACTGGTCAACGACGACGATTATGTCGATGTCTTTTACACCTTGATGCAAGACACCAGCTATGTTGATCATCCTGGAGCGAGTGGTAACGCAGTGGCCACTTTTGAGCCTTTGACGATTAACCCGACACGTCCATAACATTTCTCTCCCCCTAGAAAGCGAGCGCGAATCTCTTATTAGCGCTCGCTTTTTCATCATTCTTGCTGCTTCTGATCATCATGGCTGATTTTGATGTGAATAGGGTTGCTTGAACGACGGTCAACGATTATATTACCCGAACTTAATGCGAATGCTTATCAAAATCTGTCGCAGTTATTTTGAATGGGAACCTATATGAAATCGTTGTTTAGTTTGGCAGCACTTGGCTTGCTTACCTCTTTTACTCTCAGTGCTAAAACCGTTTCTGTGGATCATCAACTCGGTACCACGACGCTCGAGCAAAATCCGCAACGTGTGGTTGTCATTGGTTTGGGTGCGTTAGATGCGTTAGATCGCTTTGGTATTGAACCTGTCGCGGTATCGAAAGTGACTGAACTGCCAAATTATTTAGCGAAGTACAACAGCGATACATACGCACCTGCCGGTTCTTTATTTGAGCCTGATTTCGAAACCATTTATATGCAAAAACCGGATGTGATTGTGATTGGGCCGCGCGCCGCAACCAGTTATGACGAGCTATCTAAAATTGCACCAACTATCGTTTTTGCAGCCGATGCAAGCCAAGGCTACTGGCAGAGTACACAACAGCAGTGGCGTAATCTAGGCAAAGTCTTTGCGATTGAAGATCAAGTGGAAGCCAAAATTGAAGATTTAGATAAGCAGTTTCAAGCACTTCGTAGCTTTAATCAGAACAACCAAATCGATGCGCTCACAGTGATGAGCTCTGGCGGTAACATTACCGCTTTCGGGCCTGAATCACGTTTCTCTGCGGTGTATAAAGATTTTGGATTCAAAACGACCGTCGATAGCATCAAAGCGACACGTCATGGCGATCTGATCTCTTATGAATTTATTCGCGAACATGATCCTAAAACCTTATTGATCATTGATCGTGATACGTTGGTCAACAAAGGGCAAAGCCACACTCGCCAAGAGTTTGAGAATGACCTGATCAAAGCGACTGCGGCCTACAAAAATAAAAGTATGGCGTTTTTAGACCTTAATGCTTGGTACCTATCCATTTCTGGTGTGACTGCCACAGAGCAGATGATCAGCGACGTTAGAAATGCTGTACACATTCACTAATTTGCCACAAACAAGCTGAGGTTAGCTTTGAAAAAGTTATTGCTTGCTTTGTTGGTAGTCAGCCTATCTTCACTGTTTGTGGGGGTAGGCAATCTATCACTAATGGCATTACTGCAAGGGGATGCCCATGCTTGGCAACTGCTCTTTACCAGTCGTTTGCCACGCTTGTTAGCGATTGTTTTAGCCGGGGCAGGGCTCAGTATCGCGGGTCTTATTATGCAGCAAATCAGCCAAAACCGATTTGCCGCGCCTTCTACCTCCGGTACCATTGAATGCGCCATGCTGGGCTACGTGTTGAGCTTAGTCTTTTTTGGCCACGGTGAAAGCTTGTGGCTTATTTTCTCGGTTTCGATTGCGGGCACTTTGCTGTTTGTACAACTGATTCAGCGTGTGCAGTTTAAAAATGCCATTTTTGTCCCTTTGATCGGCATTATTTTTGGCAATGTGGTGGAATCCGCCGCGTCCTTCATCGCTTACAAATACGATGCGATACAAAACCTTTCTAGCTGGACGGTAGCCAATTTTGCCAACTTGCTGAAAGGGGATTTCGAACTGCTCTATATTGCGATTCCGGTTGCCCTCTTTAGCTATTTGTATGCGGCGCGAATTTCGGCCGTCGGCATGGGTAAAGATTTTGCTGTGAACTTAGGGCTTAACTATCAGCAAGTGCTGGTGATTGGCGTTTGTTTAGTGTCGGTGATGTCTGCGACGGTTGTGATGATTGTCGGTCAACTGCCTTTTTTAGGGTTGATTGTGCCCAATTTAGTCAGCCACTATTACGGTGACAACTTACGCAAAAATATCCCTCGTACGGCCATTTTCGGTGCGTTATTGGTGCTGCTATGTGATTTGGGCGGCCGTTTGATTATTTTCCCCTATGAAGTGCCGATTTCGATGATCATCAGTATTCTCGGTGGCAGTGTATTTATTGTGTTGCTGTTGCGAGGCCAACGCCATGGGTAAGTCTGTATGTGCGAGCATCACTTTGCGTGATCATAGCAAACTGTGGTTACTGGTTTTGGCTTCTCTGCTTTTTGCTGGCTTATTTATTGGTGTTGGATTGAACGCCGACAACTATCACTATTTTCTTTCTCGTCGTGTACCCAAAGTATTGGCGATGGTGTTAGCGGGTATTGCCATTGCGCAGTCCTCTCTAGCATTTCAAACCATTACCCACAACCGAATTTTAACGCCCAGCATCATGGGGTTTGATTCACTCTACCTGTTTGTGCAGGTGTTAGTGGTGACTCTTTTTGGTGGCCTAAGTAGCTATGCCCTCAATGCTTATCTCAATTTTTCGTTGTCCGTTGCTGCCATGTTGCTGTTTTCTAGTTTGTTGTTCGCTTTTTATTTTCGTAAGCAGCAGAGTAACTTAATGGTGTTGTTGCTATTAGGAGTCATTCTGGGGCAACTGTTTTCCAGCATTTCCTCCTTTTTGATCATGCTGATGGATCCGAATGATTTTTCATCGGTACAGTCCAATATGTTTGCGAGCTTCAACAACGTGAAAGTGGAACTTGTGTATTGGGTAACACCGTTACTGCTGTTGGTTTGCTTTGGCCTGTTTCGCCTGCATCGCGTGTTGGATGTTTTATGGTTGGATAACGATAACGCGGTCAGTTTAGGGGTGGATGTACGCCGAGTGACGCACCATGTGTTGATGCTTAGTGCGGTATTAATTGCTATTTCTACAGCTTTAGTTGGGCCCGTGATGTTCTTTGGCTTATTGGTCACCAACTTAACGCGCGAGTGGTTTCGTTCATACCAACACCGAACCTTATTGATTGGTTGTTCCGCGATGGCGGTGTGTGCGTTGCTTTCTGGTCAATGGGTGGTTGAAAAAGTATTCCAGTTTGAAACAACGCTGAGTGTGGTGATCAATTTCATCGGAGGCCTCTATTTTCTCTCCCTCCTTTTACGTAATAAAATGGTTTAATTTCATATGATTCAGCTAGATAAACTGACTAAAGTGTTTGGCCAACAAGCCGTTGTGGATAAGGCCTGTGCGCAGTTTGAAAAAGGCAAGGTCACTTCAATTATTGGCCCTAATGGTGCAGGGAAAAGTACCTTACTGTCGATGGCCAGCCGTTTGGTTAGCCGTGATAGCGGTAAAGTTTGGATTGAAAGCAAAGAGCTGGTTGAGTGGGATACTAAAGCGTTGGCTAAAAAGCTATCAGTTCTGCGCCAAGCCAATACTCTGACCATGCGTTTTACCGTGAAAGAGCTGGTGGCTTTTGGCCGTTTTCCTTATTCGCAAGGCAAGTTAACGGCCAGCGATCATGCGATGATTGAGCAATCGATCAAATATCTTGATCTTAAAGCGATAGAAGATAAATACCTCGACGAACTGAGTGGCGGCCAACGCCAGCTGGCCTTTATTGCCATGGTGATCGCCCAAGATACCGATTACATCTTTCTCGATGAGCCATTGAACAACCTCGATATCAAACACTCATTGCAGATCATGGCCACTATTCAGCGTTTAGCACATGAGTTGAATAAAGCGGTGGTCGTGGTGATTCACGACATCAATTTTGCATCCTGTTACTCCGATTCCATCATTGCGCTGAAACGAGGCCAAGTAGTAGCAACTGGCACAGTACAAGAGGTGATTCAATCGTCGGTTTTGAGCGATATCTATGAAACGCCGTTCAACGTATTAGAAATAGAAAGCAAGCGTATTTGTATGTATTACACCCATTGATGCGGTTTAACTGCCGGTGTGCGTAACGTTACGAGTACTGAACAGAACGCTTTCGATTCACCGTAAGTCCCCCCTTTTTGCTGCCTAATGTTGCCAACGCAAAATGGTGGAAGCGCAGACGTTTACTGCGCGTTACAGGATTGACTTAAATATTGATATATTTCTCACTTCAAAAGAAATAATAACTTGCCTCAGATCAAGAAAAAATCGTTTGGCATGATGCTGAAACTAAAACAAAGTTGAAAGATTAAAAAATTATTGAATAATGAGGGTCACGTAAACCAAGAAGTTGTATACTTCAACACTTAGTCTAAAACAGGAAACTTACCCCATGTCGAACTCGTTTGTTTTGGTTATTAACTCTGGCAGCTCATCACTGAAGTTTGCGGTGATTGATTCAAATACGGGGGATGCCGTACTGAGTGGTCTAGGTGAATGCTTTGGGCTTGATGATGCCCGTATGAGCTGGAAGTTTAACGGAGAAAAAGCCAATTGTGCGATTCAAGGTGAAGTGAATCACCACCTGTTGGCGGTTGCAAAACTGGTTGAGCTTGTGAAAAGCTACGGCTTGATTGATGACGTCGTTGCGATTGGGCACCGCGTAGTACATGGTGGCGAGAAGTTTACTAAGACCGTTAAGTTAGACGAAAAAATCGTCAACGAAGTTGAAGCGCTTAGTGATTTAGCACCGTTACATAATAAAGCACACGCGATTGGTATGCGCGCGGCAATGCTAGCGTTTCCTGAGTTACCGCAGTTTGCTGTTTTTGATACCGCTTTCCACCAAACCATGCCAGCAAAAGCCTACACAGGTGCGATTGCAAAAGAGTTATACACTGAGTTTGGTATTCGCCGCTATGGTTTCCACGGAACCAGCCATTATTTTGTGAGCCGTGAAGCGGCAAAAATGATCAACAAGCCAGTTGAAGAAAGCAGCTTTATTTCTGTTCACCTTGGTAATGGTGCGTCAGTGTGCGCAATTAAAGATGGCCAGAGTGTCGATACCAGTATGGGTTTTACACCGCTTTCTGGTTTGATGATGGGCACTCGCTGTGGTGACCTTGACCCCGGCATCATTGAATTTCTATTGAAGAAGGGGTGGACACAAGAACAAGTGTTTAATTCATTGAACAAAGCCTCTGGTTTCTTGGGTGTTTCTGGTTTAACCAGCGATGCACGTGGCATTCTAGAAGCCATGGAGCAAGGTCATGAAGGCGCTACATTGGCCTTCCAAGTCTTCACCTACCGTGTGGCGAAATACATCGCGTCATACCTTGCAGCGCTTGATTCGCTCGACGGTATTATTTTTACCGGTGGTATTGGCGAAAACGCATTGCCTATTCGTCGTGAAATTCTACGCAACCTGAAAATTCTTGGTTTTGTGGAAGATGAGCAAGGCAACGAGCAAGCTCGATTCGGTAATGCTGGCATTATCGCAAAATCAGACATGCTAAATGCAGTGGCGCTTGTGGTACCAACTAACGAAGAATTTGTGATAGCCCAGCAGTCGGTTGAGTTGCTATAATTACATTTAAAATCAAATAGATAAAAGCGAGCTTAGTGCTCGCTTTTTTTGTACTCATATGTTGGATAGACCATCGCAAAGCGTGCGAATGGCGAGCACCTATTAATAGCTCTATTGACTTCTGCAATTCATTTTGTGCCCTTAAATCAACAAGGTTCGTGTTGACCTGTTTATGCCCCGAAACAAGCTAACGCAATTACTCTAAAGATCGGTTTTGAACGACAAGCAGACACTAGTAGATAGTAAACTCACAGGGTGTGCTACCTTGCAAAGTCTTGCTGATAAATGATACCTACAGGTAAATATGCGAAATTTTCTTGTCTTATTAATTACGATTCTTGCTTGTAATTCCTTCGCAGCTACAAATAAGGAACATAGAGGTATAAAATGGCACATAGAATGTTAATTTGATGTAGGTTATCATCACCTGCACACCTATACTTTAATTGTTTTTTGGCTAATTTATTTTGTGCTTAAATATTCAGTTAACGTTTGGTTATAAATACTTAGGTACAACCAATTATGCTTGACGCTTTCCTAGAGCAGTTACAACAAAATGACTTTACTCGGCACGAAGTAGAACAACTAAAGCAATCTGCAAAGCTTTGTTCTTTGCCTAGTCGGCATATTTTTCACCATCAAGGGGAAGTTGCAAAAGAGATTTTCTTTCTATTAGAAGGAATATGTCACGCTGTTTATTTTACTGACAAGGGCAAAGAGTTTAGCAAACAGTTTTATTGGGAAAATGACTGGATCATTGGTTTTGAAAGCCTAGTTAACCAAACGCCATCACCATACCAACTTGAATCACTTACCCCTTGCTCGATTATGTCTCTCCCTATCGAAACATTAAGAACATGGCGTAAGAATAAATATAGTATTTATCTCAAACTATTGGAAATACAACTGATGTATAAAGAAAACAAAGAACGTTTTATGTTGCTTTATACTCCAGAAGAACGCTATCAACGGTTCTGTAACAGTTATCCTAACTTGTTAGAGCGCCTCACCGATTATCAAATTGCAGCTTATCTTGGCATTACACCGATCAGCCTGAGTCGTATCAAAAAACGCAATCCAACTTAACAATTGTTAATGTCTAGACTTATTCACCTTGCTACATTTCGGATATCACTATTTGTAAGGCTGAATTAAAATGATTACTTGGCAACTCCATCCGTTTCCCCAATTAACAACAATGCAACTATATCAACTGCTAAAACTCAGAGTTGACGTGTTTGTTGTCGAGCAAGAATGTCCCTATCCTGAGTTGGATGGTAAAGATCACCAAGAAGGTATTTACCACTTACTGGGTTATCAAGGTGGCAAGTTAATAGCCTGCGCACGCTTAATGCCAAAGGGGGTTAGTTATCCATCCGTCAGTATTGGTCGTGTTGCTATTTCAAAAAGTTCTCGTGGAGGGGGCATAGGGCATCAACTAGTACAAGAGGCTCTATGTGCATGTGACAAGTTATGGCCCAGAGAGTCAATCGAAATTGGCGCTCAAGAACACCTATCAGAATTCTACCAAAACTATGGATTTATGCTGACTTCTGTAATGTATTTGGAGGATGACATCCCACATATCGATATGAAGTTGGAAAAATAACAGTGTATTTTCCTGTGGTAAACCTCGCGATTATCCTTCTCATATTAGGTAATCTTGCTGCTTCACTATCTGATGTCGCAGTTAAGTTACTTAATGGGGAGGTATCAACCTTTCAGTATATTTTTATACGGCAATTATTTTCTACTTTAGTTATTTACCCTTTATGGTTAAAGCAGTCCAAGCAAAAGCGAAAACTGTATAGCGCTAAACTCAATCTATTTAGGGCACATCTAATTATAATAGGCAGCGGTTGCATGGTAATTGCAATCACTCACTTAACTTTAGCTACGGCTAATGCGATTTTTCATGCTGCGCCACTAATGATGCTTCCATTATCGATTTTACTTCTCCAAGAGAAACTAACGATTAAGAGCAGTGTATTATCTCTTATAGGGTTTTCAGGAGTGATTGTGGTTTTAAGACCATCAGAATTTGAATTGGCAGTAGTCTTCGCCCTTGTTACCACATTTACAATTGCGTTGTTCAACCTTACCGCGAAAAAATTACCAACGGAGCAAACTGTTGTCAGCACACTTTTTTGGACATCATTACTTTCACTACCGATCTCTGGCTGTCTAGCTATATTCCATTGGGTGCCTCTTTCGACCACGAATCTGCTGTTCATTTTGGCAAGTGCAACTTTGGTTCTTACTTACAACGGATTAGCTGTTGCTTCGTATCAACGAGCACCTGCTAATTCTATTGCCCTAGCAGAGAACTCAGGACTGGTATTTGTCACCTTATTTGGTGTTACTTTATTCAATGAAGTGCCAGACTTTTTTACCATATTAGGGATATTGATGATCATACTACCTTTATTACCTTGGAAAAGGTTGTTACAAGTAAATCGGTTGAATCAACCGTCCGAATAAACCCAAAAGGCACAGGCGAAAGTGAATTAGAAAATATATTGATGACATCTACCATGAATATAAACCCAACCAATGAAGAGCTGGTAATTGCTCGTGAATGTGTAGAGCGTATTTGACCGTAAGTTTTGCAGCCAATAAAAAGCCCGAGCGTTTAAACTCGGGTTTTTTATTGGTTACGGTTTATTGAATTTGAAGTTATCGACTAAGCATGTTCAAACATCAGGAAAAGATAAACCACAAACAGAACCAAATGCGTTGCGCCATGTAATACATTGGTTCGGCCACTACTGAATGTTACCCTGCACACCATTAAGGTGGTGACAAGTAATACCAAATCAGCAGAGGATAGCCCAAGACGAACCTCTTGATCCATCATCGCGCCGATGAATAAAACGGCTGGAACAGTAAGCGCGATAGTCGCTAGCACAGAACCGAAATAGAGGTTCATTGCTCTTTGCAGTTGATTATTGAATGCAGCCTTAAGTGCGCCAACAGCTTCAGGGGCTAGCACAATACACGCAACAATAAAGCCACCTAATGCCGCTGGGGCTTCCATAACATGCACCCCATAATTGATAGGGATAGCTAAGGTTTTAGCTAGCATTATCACTACTAGAAGGTAGGCCAACAGCATGACTGTATGGTAGCTATTGCTCTGGAGTGGACAGTGATGCTCTTCAGCATTTTCGTGCTCACTGCCAACGAAAAGTGGCTGTGGCTGCGAGTCTGAATTAACAGAAAAACGCCATAAAGCATCACAGATATGGTAATGAGCATCCAAGACATCGCGCTCGACAAGCCACCCTAGCTTCCGCCCTCAGTGAAGTTAGGTAAAACGAGACATAGCAAGGCTAGTGGGATGATGGCGACCAAATAAGATTTAACGCCCTCTAAATTAAAACTTTGCGTATGGTAACGCCACCCACCCAGTAGCAAAGTAAAGCCAACAAGGCCGTTAGTGACCAGCATCACGACCGCGAACATGGTATCACGAGCCATTGTGGGGTTTGGCTCGCCAGTGAGCATTACAGAGGAGATCATCACCACTTCAAGTGAAATTACAGAGAGGGTGAGAATCAAGGTTCCAAATGGCTCACCAAGTTTCACGGCCAGAGCATCTGAATGGCGAACAACGGAGAATATTGCCCGTGTCACAATAGCAAATAGCCCAGTAGAAAGGAGGATATAGATCCAAAATGGGGTCGTATCTGATAGTAAATCAGCCCCTAATGTTTTGAAAAAAAGCAGAGTTAACAGACCAAAAAGCAGTGCGATTTCCTGCCGGAAAAACATTTTCATAGGCAATAGTCTTTTCTGGAATGGTAAACCATTCGACATTGATAAAAGGCTCACCCATACAGGGTGAATAATAATCGAATGATTATGATAGTGTGCTCCTCTTGGAAATACACATTTTCCTTGTTCATCACTCGATGGTTCTTTTTCGTTTCTTCACACACGCAGGCCTAGTAAATAAAGGGTTATGTTGGCGATGAAGTTTGACATTGATGCGCTTTAGCTATCAATATCACCGTACTATTGGCTTTGAACTCAGTAAAGATGCCGTCCTTTTCAACGGACGTAGCTGCTTAATCTTGAGCGATTGTTTCTTCGCCCATTGAATATGACAAATCTCCATTGCCAAACCAAACGCCATCGCAAAATAGACGTAGCCTTTATTGATGTGCAGCTCAACACCTTCCGCGATTAACAAACCGCCCAGCATCATTAAAAACAGTAATGCCAGCGTTTTAAAACCCGGATAACGGGTGACTAAGGCGTTAATGCGCGCTGCGGTTAATATCATGATCACCGCAGACGCTAAAATGGCCGCGACCATGATAGGAATGTCGTTAGTTAGACCCACCGCAGTGATTACCGAATCCATGGAAAATACCGCGTCAACCGCGACAATTTGCAGTAATACGACCGCAAGGCCAGCACTTACTGTCGTCGTATGTGAATGCTCATCAGGCATTAGCCAATTCCACAACTCTTTTGCTGCTTTGAATAACAGAAAAGCACCGCCGAAGATGAGGATAAAATCTCGTCCAGATAATTCGTTGCTAAACCAAACGACTATCGGTGCAGTTAACGACATCAGCCAACTGATAGAAAAAACCAAACCAATCCGAGCGGTAACCGCTAACAAAATGCCTAAGTTACGCGCAAGCGGCCGCTGCTGAACGGGGAGCCGTTCACATAAGACGGAAATGAACACTACATTATCAACGCCAAGAACCACTTCTAAAGCAAGCAGTGTGGCAAATATCGCCCAAGTTTCGGGTAGTAGGAAGAGTTCTAACATATGGCCTCCTTAAATAAGGGGGCACGGTGAAGGGGGGAATCAGTAAATATTGGTCGCCTGAAGGGGTCGTCCATTGTCAATAAAAGCCTCTGTTGCTAAGGAAGCGACAGTAAATCATTGACTGAACCACAAGACAAGAGGGCGATTTGTAACAAAATACATATTCATCTTATCGAACAACGCCCTGCGAGCTATTTGTTCGCTCGCAGGCTAATTGTATCTTCAAAATGATGAGTCTTATTTAAATCACGCTTTGCGATAGAACCTTAGTTTGTCGTGTTGATGAGGTGGCGCATAGTTGAACACTGCTCTCCGGGGTAACCAGGCAGAGCCTTAGCGGCTGAGCTACATGCCAGTTGTGCCGCTTGTTCGAGTCGTTCTGGGAGCGTACTCGCATTGACTGGCACCCAATTCATTTGCTCCCCAAGCCAGCTAGCCCAAGCAAACTCAACAAAATAAACCTGTTCATGCTTGCTGTAATAACCGGCATCTTGTAGTTCACCAGCCAAAGAGCGGTAGGGGTAGTCGGGTAGCTTACTTATGTGTGCAGGTAATTGATCGGGAGTCAGCGGGGCTCCTTTTTCATCGCGCAGCCATGTCCAGTAGTTGCCTTGCATGTCTTGCCAAAAACGCTCCTTGTTGTCGAGGTGAGCAAGGATGTGGACGGTCACCTCGACAACACCTTGCTGCCAAAGCGCCTTAGTCAGATGATGTCGGTCAACCAACCAATACTGGCCATCAGCATCTACGATTACCGGAATCTTTTTCTTTTTCATGTACTTTTTAAGTTGTGCTGGGCTTTTTGTCGCCAGTTTGGCTTGTGTTTTATCAACTTGTTGTTGACCAACCCCGGCCTGAGTGGGGTGTAGCTGATTAATATCTAGGCTGCACCAGTCCCCGATGTCACTGTCTGTCCCGCAAGGAGCGAGTGCCCATGCTCCCTGACTGATGATTGCGGCGGCAAGCAATATCCATCCTTTGCTCAACATGCTATTCCTTCTGAATGATGACGGTACCAATGCAATTAAATGCATTGTTGAGTATTCAATATGTAAAAGTGAAAGTTTAGCCTTCACCGACCCTCTGCCTTGCATTGTAGGAGTTTGAAGCCTAACGGTACAGAAAACATCGATAAGGTATTGGAGAATTTATCAGTCGGTATATAGTTTAATAAAAAATCATAGGGTTACAGTGAAGGTGTAAAGTTATAACTTTGAATGAATGCATTAACGTTTACCATTTGGAGTGTGTTTCAGAGTCGAGTGATTAGCGAGCCGTCAACACAGTTTTGCCCCATTATGTTCCTCCCCCTTTCAGGGGGAGGTTAGGAGGGGGTGCTGCTAGCAACCAACCAAGAAACACCCCTCCCTTTGAAGGGGAGGGAATTAGTTTCGTGAGCGTTGAGAGTATGCTATTTATGATGAGCGATATAGTTTGCTGAAACATGTTATATCCACTACAACCCCCAAAATTCTCTTTATTCGTTTTCCTCATAAATCAATACCTTGCGTAGTAAATCAGCAAGTTGATCTTGTTCTTTTTTAGTCAATACATTCAGCATTTTATCCATGTTTTCAACATGATCGTTTAACGCAGTATCAACACACTTAACACCTTTTGAGGTCAAAGTGACTTTGCAGCTTCGCCGGTCGTGTTCGCTATAAATACGCCCTACCAATCCTTTTTTTACTAACTGATCTAAACGCGTACTTACAGCGCCTGAAGAAAGCATGAGTGTCTTATATAACTCTGTTGGTGTAATACCGGAAGGATCGCTTCGACGCATCGTTGCTAAAATATCGAACTCGATGCTGCTTAACCCATGTTCTTTAAACACCTTATCCATTTTACTCTTCCAGACATTACTGGTTCGACGTAAACGTCCAATGACTCCCATAGAAGAACAGTCCAGATCGGGTCTGACACTTTTCCACTGAATCAAAATGGAATCGACATTATCCAATGACATTTTATCTCTCCTATAAATATCTTACTAAAAAGATACTTGATCATAAGTTAAATATCCATTACTTTAAAGAAAGTATCTTTCACAAGAGATATTTTTAATTTTAAGGAATAATTATGAAAGGATTACATCAGATAAGGACAATCGGTTTGACCGCTATAGCGCCGATTGTCTGGGGAAGTACTTATATTGTTACCACTGAGTTGTTGCCAGCGGAGTCACCGTTGCTTGCATCAACAATTCGAGCTTTGCCGGCAGGTTTGTTTCTAGTCTTAATTAGCAAGACGTTACCTGATAGCAAGTGGCTGAGCCGTCTTGCGTTACTTGGCTTTTTAAATATTGGCTTGTTTTTCTACTGTCTATTCTTTGCTGCAACTTATCTACCTGGGGGGATGGCGTCGATAGTGATGTCTATCCAGCCTATGTTCGTACTCCTACTAAGCTGGAAGTGGCTAAAATCAGATCTATCATCGCGTCAAATTTGGGCTAGTGTGGTTGGAATCTCAGGTATTGTCTTGCTGGTCATCAACAGTGCTGTACAGATCAATTTATTAGGAGTTGTTGTTGCTTCTATTGGTACATTAAGTATGGCTTCTGGGGTTGTATTAACAAAAAAATGGGAAAGACCTAGAGAGATAACTTTACTGAGTTTCACCGGTTGGCAACTGCTTTTTGGTGGGTTCATGCTGCTGCCAGTAGCCTTATGGATTGAAGGGCTTCCTGAACATTTAAGTTTGTCAAATTATATTGGATATCTGTATCTGAGTGTAATAGGCGCAATTTTGGGCTACTCCTTATGGTTTCGAGGAATAGAAAAGCTGCCACCGGTTACCGTTTCTTTTCTCGGTTTTCTCAGTAGCGTATCTGCATGTGTGTTGGGTTATCTCATTCTCGATCAAACCTTAACGTGGCTTCAATTATTAGGGGCAATGTTTGTCCTAGTTGCTATCGCTTTGGC
>NZ_CAWNMS010000070.1:0-18841 GCF_963875605.1 Vibrio sp. V04_P4A5T148 | reverse complement strand
GATTGAATGTTTAACGGTGTGAAATATTTGTGAATGAATTCGAAATTTTATCTATATTCTGCTAAATACATCCACTTAATTAAGTATGTCACTAAAGGAGGCTGGCAACATGATAGATAAAAGAACCGTTCATTTGATTAGCTTCCCTAACTCTGACCTTGCTTGTATCGCTGCTCAACTGTTGTATATCCATGCTGGAAGTTTTTATGAGATTACTTTTGAGGCGATTGACGGCATCGACTTACCCGAGCAAAGCCATTTGGAAAAGTTGGGTTACTTTGGCTACACCTTCATCGAGCCGACACAGAGGTTAGAGCCCGCTTACGATTACGTTATCGATATTAACTATGCGATGTACCAGCACAATAGACGCCGAGAGGCGTATCAAAAACAGGTTTATTGGGAAATCGATTGTAATCAAAATGCAACAAAAGCCCTGCAACATGCTGTCAGCTATTTTACTTCTCGCTTTAACATTATCCTTTAAAAGTCAGCGCTAACTTTTATTCAGTGGTAACTTTTATATTGACAGCGATTTCTTTTTATATGATATATATGCACATCCGCATGTGCAGAGATTAATGAAATGCTACCTCATCAGTTTTTTAAGTTGCTGTCCGATGAAACGCGGGTGCGCTGTTTGCTCATGATTGCTCGCGAGCAACGAGTGTGTGTCGGCGAGTTGACGCAAGCGCTAAATGAAAGCCAACCGAAAATTTCTCGCCATCTGGCTCTACTTCGTTCCAGTGGCGTGGTGGTTGATACAAGGCAAGGACAATGGGTGTTTTATCGGCTATCAGAGCAGTTACCCGGATGGATGAAAAAACAAATTCAAGGGCTGGTGGAATCCAACTGCCTGAAAAAAGAATACCAACAAGATATGCAAAGGCTGGCAGAGATGAAATATCGCCCAGAATGCTGTGTTTAGAAGGGATAAAAGGAAATAAAAATGTCTATTAAAGTCGGAATTAACGGATTTGGCCGCATTGGTCGTTTAGCATTAAGAGCCTCATTTGATTGGCCTGAGATCGAATTTGTGCAGATTAACGACGTTGCGGGAGACGCGGCGACCTTGGCTCATTTGCTCGAATTTGATTCAATACAAGGCCGTTGGCATCACCAAGTGACAAGCGACGGTAATGCGATCATTGCCAACGGTAAGGTTATTCGTACCTCACAACAAAAAGCGATCAGTGACGTCGATTGGTCTGGTTGCGATGTGGTCATCGAAGCAACAGGCAAACACCGCAAGTCTGAGTTCTTGAATCAGTATTTAGCACAAGGTGTAAAACGCGTGGTGGTATCGGCCCCGGTAAAAGAAGCGGGTATTGCCAATATCGTGGTTGGGGTCAATGACCACATCTTTGATCCACAAATACATCAGATTGTTACGGCCGCTTCTTGCACCACCAACTGCATTGCGCCTATCGTCAAAGTGATTCACGAGCAACTGGGTATTGAACATTCCTCGTTTACGACCATTCACGACTTGACCAACACGCAAACCATTTTGGATGCACCGCATAAAGATCTACGTCGTGCGCGTGCTTGTGGTATGAGTTTGATCCCAACAACTACAGGTTCTGCGACAGCGATTGTGGAAATCTTCCCCGATCTGAAAGACAAAATTAACGGTCACGCGGTGCGTGTGCCGCTGGCCAATGCCTCGTTAACCGACATTATTTTTGATGTGAAACGCGATACCAGCGCGGAAGAAGTCAACGCGCTACTGAAAGCCGCTTCAGAAAATGAGCTCAAAGGCATTCTCGGTTTTGAAGCGCGCCCACTGGTGTCGATTGATTACAAAGGCGATCAACGCTCAACGATTGTCGACGCACTCTCGACCATGGTGGTGGGCAAGCGCATGGTGAAAATTTACGCTTGGTATGATAACGAAATGGGTTACGCAACGCGTACCGCAGAATTAGTACGCAAAGTCGGTTTGGCATAAAGGAGCAAAGAAATGACACATCCTACATGGGAACTGCCTGTTGCAGAAAACAGCGCTGGTTTGGTATTGACGCCTTGCCCGGGGACAAAAGATCTTCCTTTGGTTGAGAGTATTGAACAACTGAAATCTCAAGGTGTTACCGTTGTGGTGACGGCTCTCAGTCACGAAGAGATGCAAGAGAAAGGCGTTGGCGACTTGCCTAAAGTGGTTGAGCAAGCGGGGCTGAAATGGTTTCATGCCCCAATTGAAGATGATTGCGCGCCCGATCATGAGTTTCAAACGCATTGGCAAAGTATCTCCCCGTCACTTCATCAGGCACTTGCCAAGGGAGATAAGATTGCCATGCATTGCATGGGTGGCTCTGGTCGTACTGGTTTACTTGCTGCTCATTTATTGCTGGAGAAAGGTTGGGAACTGCAAAACATTATTACTCAAGTTCAATCATTAAGGCCGGGTGCGTTTACCAAAGATGTACAAGTTGAGTACATCAAACAATTTGTTAATCAATAACAGTCCCAAAGAGCTGCCTTAGGCGGCTCTTTTGCAAAGAGAGTGATTATGCTGTCTCAACTCAACCAAAACGTTCGCCAGTACATGCTAGTGACTTTTAATTATTGGAATTTTACCGTCACTGACGGCGCGCTGCGCATGTTAGTGGTGTTGTATTTTTATGATTTGGGTTATTCGACCTTAGCGATTGCGTCTTTGTTTCTCTTTTATGAATTTTTTGGCGTGGTGACGAACCTGATTGGCGGTTGGCTTGGTGCGCGTTTAGGGCTGAATCGCACCATGAATATTGGCCTTGGCATGCAAATATTCGCGCTCTTGATGCTTGCTGTACCTGCTGCATGGTTAACCATTCCTTGGGTGATGGCGGCGCAGGCGTTATCGGGCATCGCAAAAGATCTCAATAAAATGAGTGCAAAAAGTGCGATCAAAACGTTAGTCCCTGAAAATGCACAAGGCGCACTCTATAAGTGGATAGCCATTCTTACGGGTTCAAAAAACGCTCTAAAAGGGGCCGGCTTTTTTCTCGGTGGCGTCTTGCTCTCTTGGATCGGCTTTCAATATGCGGTAGCGGCTATGGCGGCGGTATTGCTGTTGGTTTTTATCGGCAGTTTGCTTAGCTTGCAAGCCGATATTGGCAAAGCCAAAACCAAACCGAAATTTTCAGAGATTTTCTCCAAATCGCGCAGCGTGAATATTTTATCGGCGGCTCGCCTATTTTTATTTGGCGCGCGAGACGTTTGGTTTGTGATTGCCTTACCCATTTATCTGGGCAGCGTTTTTGGTTGGGATCACAGTGCCGTGGGCGGCTTTTTAGCGTTATGGGTGATTGGCTACGGCGTGATCCAAGGGTTTGCTCCTAAAATAACGGGCAGTGCTTCAGACCAAGTGCCAGATGGGCGATCTGCGCTCGGTTGGGCGGCGTTACTGGCGCTGATTACTGGTTTGATCGCCTACAGCATTCAAGCGCAGTGGCATCCGGAAGTCGTGATCATCGCGGGGTTACTGCTTTTCGGCGCGGTCTTTGCGATTAACTCATCGCTGCATTCCTATTTGATCGTGAGCTATGCCAAGGGGGATGGTGTATCGCTTGATGTTGGTTTTTACTACATGGCAAACGCGATGGGGCGTTTAATCGGTACCGTGCTTTCCGGGTGGGTTTTCCAACTTTGGGGATTAGCGGCGTGTTTGTGGGTTTCGTTTGGTTTTCTGCTGCTGACCACTCTCATTTCATTGGGGCTCCCGAAAAGCAAAGCTGTGTTGACGAGCGAACCGTAGCTTCACCAGCAGATCACTATTCCAGTAGATGGAGATTGTGATAGAGTCCGTGCTTTATTGAATGAATTGAGTCAGTCACATGAGAGCTTTTGTTGTAAGGGCCCGCGCCGCTTCCACGGATAAACAGACTTTTTTAGCCTCTGTTGGGCAAGAAGCCCACACCGAAATTTTGGCCCACGTACTCATGAACGCTATTTTTACTGCGCAGTCGCATCGTGATGACGTGGTGGTCTACTTAGTGCTGGAAAGTACGCAAGATTTCTCGCGGACTTTATGCTTTGAGTCGAGCCAGTTGCACAATATCGGTGGCTTTCACGAGCAAGCCTTGCTGACCAAAATAGGCCACGCCTTAGACGTTTCTATGGGTATGGGCAAAGAGCAAACCCGAGAGGTCGAGCAAGGACTCACGGTTGAAACGATCAGTTTTGAAAAGTTGGTGCAGCGCCTTTCGGATAGTTACCATTTGTATTTACTGGATAAAAAAGGCGAAAGTGTCCGTGAGCATCAATTTTCTGACGACAGCTGCTTTTTGCTTACTGACCACATCCCGATGCCGAAAAAAAGTTGGAACAGTTTAAAGCGCCTTAATACACAGAAAATCAGCCTTGGGCCTCGAATGCTGTTTGCCTCGCAGTGCATTGTGCTGATCCAGAATGAGTTAGATATTCGCGGTCTTTAAAAAGTCTTTTTCAAACTCATTTTTACTTTTTTTATCTGTGCTTCTTTATCAATTGGGCTGTGCTGATCGGAGTGTAAAAATCGATCCGCATAGTCTTGATAAATCTCTTTTTCTAAAAAGAGTAAGTAAAGCTTCGGATCTATATGGCCTGTGGTGGCCATGGTGGTCATGATCGCGATCGATTCACTGAGCGTTTTGGCCTTTTTATAGGGGCGATCGCTGGAGGTCAGTGCTTCAAACACATCGGCTATCGCCATCACTCGAGCGGGGATCGAAAGCTGCTCTTCACTTAAACCTCTTGGATAACCCGCGCCATCCATTCGTTCATGGTGGCTTCCCGCAATATCAGGAACGTTTTTCATATGTTCAGGATAAGGTAGCCGCTTGAGCATCATGATGGTTTGCACAATGTGATCATTAATCATAAAGCGTTCTTCGTTGGTGAGCGTGCCACGGCGAATGGACAAATTATAGAGCTCACCTCGGTTATAACGCAGTTCTCCCGGTTGTAAAATAAAGTTTTCTTGCCACAGATCTTGTGGACGGCAACCGTTCACCCAGTGCAACTGGTGTACGGGTTTATCATCAAGCAGGCGCTCCATAGTGGGCAATGGTTTTGACTCTCCTGCACGTTGGTTCTCTATCCAAGAAGTACCGAGTTGATCATCTAAGGTGCGTTTCCACTCTCTTTGCGCAATTCGCTCTAAGCGGGAAAGGTCATCATCGCTCATAAACTCACTGCCAATATTACATTGCGCGACGAAAGCAAATTCCTCATCGAGGATTTGTTGGTTCGTCAGCAACTGCTGTTTGAGATCTGGCTCGTTCTTGCCCTGCGCAACACCTTGCCAGTAGTCCGTTTCAGCTTGACATTTGAGCAGCTCAAAACGCATTCTAATTTCGTGAATTCTGTCGTAGATCGTTTCTAATTTGGTTGCTTTATCAATCACATATTCAGGCGTGGTCACTTTTCCACAATCATGCAACCAAGCGGCGAGAGTGAGCTCTTCCCACTCTTCATTGGTCATGGAAAATTGTGGGAAATAGGTGCGATCGTTTTCCGCCGCTTTAGTGATCATTTTTGTTAATTCAGGAACTCGCTGACAATGGCCGCCCGTGTAAGGGGATTTGGTATCAATGGCTGAGGCAATCAATTCAATAAACGAGTTGAGCATCTCCTTTTGCCGTTGCATTTTGTCGATATTGTCTTTAGCGATTTCGGCAAAACTGAGTAGCTCTCGTAAAAATGCATGTTTGTCTTGCTGATCGGGAGTGATGGCCCGTTCGTAGCCTAGGTTTAATACGCCAACCAACTGCTTGTCTCGGTTGAGCAGTGGGAAAAGATAAAGATCAGAATTATACAGCTCATCTTTATGCTTACGCATCGAATTATCGGTTTTAGATAAGTGAACCGTTTGGCCTTTACGCAGTTCAGAAAGTAGCCACGGCATCTCTTGAGACAACTGATTGATATCAAGCTTAAAGGGAATGATGGCGTGGTTTGCTGCGGTGATAAATTGGTTATTTTCGTTGGCATAAGTGTAGAGCAAAATAGTTTCAGCTCGAGTGATCAAATAGCTTTGATGGGTAATCGTTTTGGCTAACACACCGAATTCTTGGTTGCTGGCGGTTTCGCGTAATAGTCGCAGCAAGTCGTGCAGTGTATGTTCCATGAGCTCTATCGATTGGGTTAAATTGGCAACTTCGCGGATCCGGCTTTTTGGGTAGCGTGTCTTTTTAAATTCAAAGCGCGTGATGTTGTCGGTCAATTGCACTAGGTTACCTAAAGGGCTGGCGAGCCTTTGCGCCACAAAACCAACCACTGCAAAAGCGATAGCGAGCATGATTAACGCGACAAAAATCTGCTGATCTCGCATCGAGAGCAAATCTGCGATCAAATCGTCTTGCGGTACCGCTTCTGCCAGCAACAAGCGTACATTGTCGTTTAAAAGTACCGGCGTTAACGTCACCGACCACGTTGTGCCATTCATATTGACCGTTTCATACAAAGTTTGGCTGCTGACCCGATTCAATATTGGTGCAAAAGTACTTTGCTGCAGCTGCTGTGCAATCTGTGAGGGGTCTTGTTGTAGCTCGAACTTAGTATTGTGTTGGGCGAGTGGTCTAAATTGATTATCGAACAAAATGAGCTGAGCACTGTCAGAAAAACCCATCGTACTCATCTGTTTTGACAGTGAGTCAAGCGTGAAATCAGCGCCAAGAACACTCTTTCCATCGGCCGATCTACGTGACAGTGTGACGCCGATCGTTTGTAGGAAGAAAAAGAAATAAGGTTCCGTTAAGCGTATCGCGCCATCTTGACTTGCCGAGGTAAACCAAGGACGCACGCGAGGATCAAATTTATTATTGTTATCTTGTTTGTCGAGCAGGCTTTCAAGGTTCTGGTCTAAATAGATAAAGCGGTTAGTGCCATCAACTTGAGTGTAATGGGCCAATAGCTGAGCTTGCGCGGGGGCATCAAAACGCTGTTTGGCTTTATCAAAGCTCAGCGAGCGAAATGTAGTACAAGCTCCGGCTTCGTCACAATAATAGAGCGCGACCAACTGTGGATTACGTTGGAAGGTCAGCCAAACGGTGGCGAGTTGGCGTGGGTCCGAGATGACTTTATCCGGTTGATCAATTACGTTACTAAAAGCTAAAAAATCGAGCGTAGTCAAGATAGGTGCGGCACTTTGTTTAAATGCTGATTCCAGTTTTTTGCTGTTTTCGCTACTTAATCCTTGTGCACTTACCGTCAGTAGTTGCTGACTATGGTGATAACTTATGCCAATCAATACAATGCCGATCACCATGGCGAGCACTAAAAAGAGACTCGTAATGTGAATGCTCAGTGAGTAACGACGTCGTTTCATAACCAACTCCGAATTGGATGACATTGCTAAGTATTGTTCAATGTGGGTAAGTTGCAAAAAACCATTTCACATCGGTGTGTTTTCATCCGGTCAGAAAGTGTCGATATGGTGAATATATCGCCCTTAGATTGAAGTGCCATCAGCGAGGCTGTTACACTGAAGCATCGCTGTTGGAATGGAATAATTAAAATGAATCTTGTCGTTGATACTCATACTCACACTTATGCAAGTGGTCACGCTTACAGCACGCTTATTGAAAACGCGCGTTCAGCTAAAGAAAATGGATTGGCAATGTTTTGCACAACCGATCATGCGCAGTCGATGCCTGGAGCGCCGCATTATTGGTTCTTCTCCAATCAACGTATTTTGCCGCGCTTTTTAGACGGTGTTGCCATTATCCGAGGCATTGAGTCCAACATCATGAATCGTGCTGGCGAGATTGATGTTCACCCTTCTGTTGACCAAAACTTAGATTGGGTGATCGCCAGTTTTCATGAGCCCGTATTTCAGCCTGCCGATAAAGCGGCGCATACCGAAGCGTTGATCAATGTGATTAAAGGTGGACGAGTGGATGCGCTAGGGCACTTAGGTAACCCCAATTTCGATTTTGATTTTGATGAGGTGATCGCCTGCGCCGCCCAGCATCACGTTGCGATAGAAATTAACAACAGCACCTTAAAAGGACACAGCAGGGTAGGGAGTGTCGATCGCTGTTATGAAATTGCTAAGGTGGCGAAAGCGCATGGTGCTTATGTTACCACTGGCAGCGATGCCCATTTTTGTCAAGATATCGGCCAACTTCAACTGGCCAGTGAACTGCTTGAGAACGTTGGTATTGCTGCTGAGAAAGTGATTACGCACAGTGTCGAGCAGTTTCTGGCCTTTTTAGCACTGCGCGGGCGAAAAGCGATCGCAGAATATCAAACACTATAAGCCGTAAAGAGGTCATAAAAATGACAAAAATTTGTCCCTCTTTTATCTTGAGATCCATTAAACTTGGCACTTCTTGCCAGAATAAAAAGAAATAATTATGAAAAAAATAATGATATTAACAGCTTGTGCATTATTTGCGGCTAGCGTGTCGGCGGCTAATGTTGACTTAAAACAGAACATGAAACAAATGAAGCTTGAATTTAAACAAGCGGCAGAAGCGACCAGCGTTGAAACAATGCAAGCACCCATTGAGAGATTAAGTCAGTTGGTTGAAGAGTCAAAACGAGGAAATTATCCACCGGAGAAGCAAGATCTCTATTTAGAAGGGTTTAATAAGCTTTCAGTGGCATTAGACAAAATCGAAGTGGATCTTGAGCAAGGAAATTTAGAGCAAGCTCAACAAACGCTGCGGACGGTAGACGAACTGCGTGTTGAATACCACGAGCAGCGTAACCCAAGTATCTGGAAGCGCTTATTTGGTTAATCAGCTTTGTGGCCCCCTCACGATAACGTTGGATTGGTTATAACGTTCAATGGTTCGTGGGGTGGTCGCTGCCTGAAAACTGAGCTTGTAAGAAAGGCAGCAGTAGTAAGCCGATCACAGCGGCGCAAACAGAAATGGTGACAAAAAAGCCTCGCCATTCGAATTGCTCGACAATAATGGCTAACGGGTAACCAGCGAGCGCTGCGCCCATATACGCAAATAACCCCACAAACCCAGTTGCTGCGCCAGCCGAATCTTTGTGAGAACATTCCGCGGCGGCCATACCAATTAACATTTGTGGGCCAAAGACAAAAAAGCCAATCGTAAAAAAGCCAGCGGCTTGGAATACAAACCCCGTTAACGGCATCAGCCACAGCGCTGCCACCGAAAGAAAAATGCCCATTGAAAAAATCAGATTCATTGGTCCACGGTTGCCGCCAAATAGTTTGTCTGAGCCCCAGCCTGCGACTAACGATCCAATAAACCCACCGACTTCAAACAGCGAAAGCGCGCCATTAGCCGTGATCAAATCATAGCCTTGTTGCTCGGTAAGGTAGATATTTCCCCAATCATTGATGGCAGTACGCACTATGTAGACCAGTACATAGCTCAAGGCGAGTAACCAAATGTACTTATTTCCTAACACATATTTGTGCAAGATCTGTTTAGTGCTAAGGCCGAGGCCTTCATTTTCTTGCGCCAGTTCAAGGGCGTCATTACGCCATTGACCAACACTGGGTAAACCTTGGGTCATTGGTTTATCACGCAATCGCCAACATAAGAAAACCCCACCAATAACGGCTAAACAGCCCGGCACAATAAAACCTTCGCGCCAACTAAAATGGAAAGTGAGAAAGCCAACCAGTAATGGGATCAACGCGCCCCCCACGTTATGAGCGGTATTCCATAACGCCCACCAAAAACCACGTTCAGAGCGCGAATACCAAGTTGTCAGGAGTTTAGAGCAAGAAGGCCATCCCCAACCTTGGAACCAAGCATTGAGCACCCAGAGTAAGATGAACATACTGATTGAGCTTGAAAAGCCAAACAGAATATTGATAAAACCCGTTGCCATTAACCCTAGGCCCATAAAATAGCGCGGGTTGGAGCGGTCCGACAAAATCCCAGACAGAAATTTTGAGATACCATAGGTGATGTAAAACAACGTGCCCATGATGCCAATATCACTCTTATCTAAACCGAGGTCAGCAATCATCGCGGGCATGGCGTAATTCAAACTTTTACGCGTGAAGTAGAAAAGCGCATAACCGACATACATCGCCATCATGATGTGAAAGCGCCAATAACGGTACTGCTGGTTAACCTCCTGCGCTGATGCAAGAAGCGGTTGCGGTGGTTTAGAGCGTAGAAAATTTATCATAGTGCTTTATATTCCACGATTATAAGTGGGGCAGTGTGACGGTAAGCTGAGTGCCATTCTCGCCTAGATCGTGGTTGGCTGTTGTAGACTGACAGTGGCTAATAATCTGAAAGTGGCCACCCAATGCCTCGACTCGCTCACGCATCCCCCGTAAACCAAAGCCGTTCAGCTGCGCTTGTGCTTTGAAACCGATGCCATCATCGTGAATGCGCAGTGTGACATCACTTGCTAACGAAAACTCAATCACAATGTGGCTAGCTTCTGCGTATTTCAAGGCATTATTGAGCGCCTCTTGGCACAATCGATAAAGGGTCACCTTGGTGGCATCACTTAACTTTTGCAGTTGAGCGATTGAATTCCCCGTCCAAACCACTTGGGTTTTAATGCCGTGCGTCTCAAATTCAAGGTCACGCAGCAGTTGATCCAGTGCTTCGACTAGGCCTAAATCATCTAAGGTTTTAGGGCGTAAACGGGTTAGCAAATTTTTAGTTGTGTCATAAACATTTAAAGAGAGAGACTCAATGGTTTTAGCACAATGGCTGGTGACGGGCTGAGATTCGACGCGTTGAATAATGCTGGCTTGAGTACGGATAGCGGTAATGTTTTGACCGATCTCATCGTGCAGCTCGCGAGCAATATCACGCCGAACAGATTCTTCAGCTTTGACTAATTGGCGGGACAAATTTTGGTTACGATCAAGCTGTTGGCGCAGCTTGGTGTTGAGATCTCTTTGTCGCTGCACACCCATTCCCAGCAAAATGCCGGTTAAACTTTGTGCTGAAAGAGAGAGCAGGAGATCAGTGATTTCCATATTAGAGACACCACTACGAGCCGCGATCAATGCAATGCTATTGAGCAGCGTACCGAGCAATGCACCTTGCCAGCCGTAGCGAAAAGCGAGCAAAATGATCGGGATGGCTAAACAAAATGGCGCAAAACGCCGAAGTTCATCAGGTAAACCAATTTGCAGCGCAATGCTTAAAATAAATAGTAAAGAGTAGAGTAAGACGTGACGCGTGCGAAATTCGATATGACGAGAGACTAAGTTCGCCGTCAGTGGAACCCAAGTGCTTTGGAAAAGATAATTCCATATCAAATAGCAGCTTGGCACAATCATTAAGCCAGCTGTGATGCTGACTAACATCACCATTGACGCGGTATGGCCGTGGTAGGTGGTGGCCAGCGTATTAATGATAGCGCTGGCGAGGATCAACCCGCCCATCACAATAAAGCGACGCCACTGACTTCCGTGGTAGTAGCGCTGGGCGAGCAGGTTTAAGGGCAGCGTTGCGATACTGGCGGCGAGTACGGTCAGCCATTGAGGTTGTTCCATTAGCATGGCGAGCGCAATCGTCAGCCACCATTCTGCACCATAAATCGCGGGCCAGTAACGTTGTGGACTGTGCAGCGCAGTGCCTAAACGCAGAGCAAAAGGAAAGAAGAAGATCGCCAGTTCCGGATCGTTGACAAAATAGTAGGCGATAACCCACAAGCAAAACCAACTGCAAGAGAGCAGAAACCAAGCGCAGAGTGACGTAATAAAATAGCGTGGCATTAGAATGAGTCAGAAAAATATTTCGCTAAGGCCACGTTATTGCTCACACCTAACTTATCCATGGCATTGGCGCGATGGACATGAATGGTTTTGTGGCTAAGCCCAAGCTCATTGGCGACCGTTTTCACATCCAGCCCGGCAGCCAGCATTTCACTGATTTGCCGTTCACGTTTGGTCAACTGTGCCAATAGCTTTGCCTCGCGCTTGGGAGAGGTGAGTTTAAGCGCAATATCGGGTGTTAAGTAGCAACCACCATGGGCGCTGGTTCGTACGGCTTGGATGAGTTCATTTGGGCTACAACGTTTGCTTAAGTAGCCTCTTGCTCCAGCCTCCAAGGCTTTTTCGACCATGGCCGCGGAATCGTGAACGCTCAGCATAATGCATACTATCCCAGAGGGGAGATCTTGAAGCAGCGACAGCCCGCTTTCATCAGGCATTGAAATATCAAGAATACAGACGTTTGCCCCCGTGCCGGGAAGCCCTGCGCGCGCTTCGGCCGCCGAGCTAAATTGGCCGACCACTTGGATGTCGTCTTCAAGGTTCATTAGTTGGGCAAAGCCTGAACGTACCACGATATGGTCATCCACTAGTGCTACTTTGATCATCACAATCCCCACTGTTTATATTGCCTGAGTCAAAAGGGAGCTTAAACTAACGCCACAGAGGCAATTAAACAAGTAATATATCCCTTTGTTATGGGTGCCATTATAGAGGAGTCTAGCGCGTCAAAAAGGAAAGGGTGACACAATAAAACGCGACACACTCATAAAAGAGAATATCGCGTTTGATTTTGTTGGGAGCTAAGCGGCAGCGGCAGCCAGCTTTAGCCTTTTCTCATGGCGGATCTTACGCTCTTCAGCGATTGCGACAAAGGCTAACAATACAATACAGATCATCGCTGAAGTGTCGAGCGCAGCAAAGGTGCCCTTCCAGCCTGTAAGGCCAAAAATTGGTGTACCGTCGGCGATCATACCTAGGCCAAGTTTGGCAAAACTATCACCAATTAAGTAAGCAAAGGTGCCCTTAACGCCATCGGCGACACTGATCGCTTTTTTCGGCACAAAGCCAACCGCAGCAACACCAATCAGTAATTGTGGGCCAAAAACAAGGAAACCTAGCACAAACAGTGACGCGAGATACATAAACTCGCTGGTAGCGTGCTGATAGAACTCAAGCGCAACAATGATGAGTCCTAGAGAGATACAGGCGACCAAAGCTCGGCGGCCATTAGCAAGATCGGACAGATAACCCCACATTAAAGTGCCGACTAATGCGCCCACTTCAAAGAGAGTGAAGCCTGAAATGGCCGCTTCTTTTGACAAACCAAGTTCTTGATAGGCATACACAGTAGACCACTGGTCGATGCCGATACGCACGATGTAGAGGAAGATGTTGGCAAAGCAGAGTAACCAAATCACTTTGTTTTTCAAAATGTATTCAACAAAGATCTCACGTTTGGTCATTTGGTTTTCTTCCGCAGCAATATCTTCCTCACTGACCGCTTCATCAAACAGCTCTTCGACCGTACCTAAACCGTAGGCTTCAGGAGAGTCACTACCGTAACGCAAACCAATGAAACCCACTACTAATGCGATGATCGACGGGAATACAAACATGCCCACAACGTGACCATCAAAGAGATAGTTTGCACCAAACAGTGCTACGCCTGCCGCACCTGCGCCGCCGACATTGTGCGACATATTCCATAAACCCAAGTAGGTACCGCGTTTATTTTTGGGCGTCCATTTGGTGATAGTGGAGTAGCTTGATGGCCCACCAGTACTTTGGAAAAAACCGCTTAGCGCATAAAAAGCAACCATTAGGAAAATGCTGACGCTTGAACCGCCCATGCTCATGCTAAATCCAAGCATTGCAATACCAGAAAGGATCAGCATAAAAGGTAGGAACTGTTTCGTGTTCTTGCCATCGGCGTAGTAAGAGACCACTGTCTTACCAATCCCGTAAGTGATGGAGAAACCAAGACCAATCAGCCCTAGCTGTGTCATCGACAAGCCGTAGGTTGAAATCATATCGTTTTGTGCAACGTTGAAGTTTTTGCGCACTAAATACATCGCCATGTAACCAATAAACACCACAAGGTATGATTGTAAAAATGGTTTGAACCACATTTTACGGCGTTCTGCTGCGGGGAGATCGAGGGTCGGTAGCCGAACCTGTTGCAAAAGTTTTAGCATGTGAAATCCTTAGAAAATCACGTCAAAGAAATCTCTGCTGTTAGTCAATTCACACCAGAGTCGAATGGCTAGCAACCGTCTGGCTGCATTATAGAGTGATTGTAAAAATCGGCTTGGCGATTGACTTGAGGGCATGGCCTAACTGAGTTAGGAATATTTCCTAGTTTGGGTAGATTGATAGACAAAGCGTGAATGGAGTCACATTGATATGCATCTTGAAACGTCGTCTTTAAGCTAACGATTTGTAGCGAACTTGAGGGTATTTGTTAAGTTTTTAGCGCTGCCGCACTGTTATTTTTATCATTGCGTTATATAGTGTCGACAAGAAAAAATTGAGTGTTGCTATGATTCGCCTAAACCGTTTTAACAGAATAATGTTGCTCACCAGCGCGCTCAGTTGGGTGCTGGTGTCGCTTATGCCTGTAATAAACGCGCATGGCAATACGGCGGGGGTTTGGGCCACACTGTGCACCATTAATGGTTTTGAGCTGGTTCAAATTGAAGAGGGAAAAGTACAGACACAGCATACGAAACCCTGTCCCTTTGCTCATTTCTCCACCTTTCATCAAGATTCACTTCCAACGACACCTTTACTGACACGACTGAACTTGTTTGTTTCAGACAGCTACACTTTTTTGGCTCTAAGTGTACGATTTGAAAAACAAGTTCCTCGTGCGCCACCATTATTTACTCTGTTGTACTGGCGTTAGAAAATAGCCTTGATTCCTTCCTCTATTCACTATTCAGAATAAAGCTCTAACGGTAAACCATCTGGGTCGGCGAAAAATGTGTATTCGCGACCAGTGAACTCATCAACGCGGATGGGCTCGACGATGACGCCTTTTTCCTCTAAATACGCTTTGACTTCACTGACACTGTCCACCACAAACGCTAAATGTCGTAGCCCTTGAGCTTCAGGGAAGCTTGGTCTTGGTGGTGTATTTGGAAATGAGAACAGCTCAATTTGTCCGCCATCGGGCAGAGCAAGATCCAGCTTGTATGAATCGCGAGCGGCGCGGTAATTTTCAGCAATAACAGGCAGCCCTAAGATCTGAGTATAAAACGCTTTGGAACGTGCGTAGTCTGAACAAATAATTGCCGCGTGGTGGATTCGTTTTAGCATGATTACCCTTTATTTGTTGAGTTGGCTGACCAAATGTTCAGTGACGTAATCAATGAACACCCGCAACCTTGCTGGCATGTACTTGGTTTGCGGATATTGCATGGCAATTGAGCCGTAGTAATTACTTTTGATCGTCCAATCGGCTAATAGCCGGACGATGCTGCCTTCAACGAGCGCTTGCTGAATGACAAAATCATGGAAGATACCGATACCTAAGCCATTTTTCACGCCGTTCAAACGCATTTGTGAGTGGTTTACTGCATAGCGGCCTGAGACGGCCACTGTATGGAACTCATCTTCTTTATGAAAATCCCAGAGATGGTCACGCTCGGTTTCGGCAAGATACAAGCAGTCGTGATCCGTTAATTCGGTAGGGTGTGTGGGCGTGCCTCTGGCCGCTATATATTCTGGGCTGGCGCACAACACTAAGTGGGTTTTGCCAATTTCACGCAATACCAAGTTTTCATCTGGCTTATCAGTCAGCTTAAACGCCACATCAATATTGTGTTTGAATAAATCGATCGCGCCATCTGCAGCTCTCAGCTTAAGTTGAATTTCAGGGTATTGAGTTAGAAAAGGAAGCACAAGGGGTTGCAGAACTGAGTTCAAAAATGCTTCAGGTGCCGCAACAGTGAGTGCGCCTGCAGGTTCGGTGTGGTCAGAGGTGGAAAGCTCAACCGCTTGCTGCGCAGCGTTGACCATCAACAAACTTTGATCATAAACGCGCTTTCCTGCCTGAGTGATTAAGAGCTGGCGCGTGGTTCGCTCAAATAACTTCACTGATAGCGCTTGTTCTAAACGGGTAATCAATTTACTTAATGCCGAAGGTGTTACCCCCAGCTTTTGAGCTGCTGCCGTAAAGCTACCTTCATTGACGACGAGAATGAAAGCCGCTAAATCAGGCAGCAGGGCGATAAGACGATGCGTGATCATAATTGTATTTGTGCCTGAAGTTCACGAATGGTTTTCCATGTCATGGGATAATAGTCGTAAATGGGATCAACTAAAATACCATTAAGCGATTTTACAGTGTAAATGAAGGGTCTATTTTTCGTTTAGGCTGCCCTACACCATAGCTATTGCGCTATATAAAAATAAGGACGTAGCAATGTCTTCTGCATTTTATCAACAGATCCAAAACCAGCTTGAGGAAATCAAAGCGGAAGGTCTGTATAAATCTGAACGTGTGATTACCTCGCAGCAACAAGCGGCGGTCGAAATTTCTACTGGTGAAGAAGTGTTGAACTTCTGTGCCAACAACTACCTTGGTTTGGCTAATCACCCTGCGTTGGTTGAAGCGGCGAAGCAAGGCATGGACAGTCACGGCTTTGGTATGGCTTCGGTACGTTTCATCTGTGGTACGCAAGATATCCATAAGCAACTGGAACAGAAGCTCTCTCAATTCTTAGGTAAAGAAGATACGATTCTTTACACCTCATGTTTTGATGCAAACACCGGTTTATTTGAAACTATTTTAGATAAAGAAGACGCGATTATCTCTGACGCGTTGAACCATGCCTCAATCATTGATGGTGTGCGTTTATGTAAAGCGATGCGTTTTCGTTACTCCAACAATAACATGCAAGAATTGGAACAGCAGTTGATCGCAGCCGATGCGGCGGGCGCTCGTAATAAGCTCATCGTAACGGATGGTGTATTCTCAATGGATGGCGTAGTCGCAAACTTGCCTGCGATTTGTGATTTAGCGGATCAATACAACGCGCTCGTCATGGTGGATGATTCACACGCGGTTGGATTTATGGGTGCAAATGGCCGTGGCACGCATGAATATCATGATGTGATTGACCGTATTGATATCATCACCGGTACCCTTGGTAAAGCGATGGGTGGTGCTTCAGGTGGCTACACTTCCGGTAAAAAAGAGGTGATTGATTGGCTTCGTCAACGTTCACGTCCTTATTTATTCTCTAATTCGGTTGCGCCAGCGATTGTTGCAGCATCGATTCGCGTGCTGGATTTACTGGCAGAAAGCGCCGCGCTTCGCGACCAACTTTGGGATAACGCCGCGCATTTCCGTACTCGTATGGAAGGCGCGGGGTTCACTATGGGTGGCGCGGATCACGCCATCATCCCGATTATGCTCGGCGATGCTATCGTTGCAGCAGAGTTTGCAGAACGAGCACTAGCTAAGGGCATTTATGTTGTTGGTTTCTCGTTCCCTGTTGTGCCCAAAGGCCAAGCTCGTATTCGTACACAAATGTCAGCCGCGCATAGCCGCGAGCAACTCGACCACGCCATTGATGCGTTTATTGCTGTTGGCCAAGAAATGGGGCTCATTAAATGAAAATTAAAGCATTATCCAAACTCAAACCAGAGCAAGGCATTTGGATGACCGAAGTGCCAATGCCTGAACTTGGTCACAACGATCTGCTGATTAAAATTAAGAAAACCGCAATTTGTGGCACCGATGTTCACATCTATAACTGGGATGAGTGGTCACAAAAAACCATCCCAGTGCCAATGGTGGTTGGCCATGAATACGTCGGTGAAGTGGTTGGCATTGGTCAAGAAGTTCGCGGTTTTGAATTAGGTGATCGCGTGTCTGGCGAAGGTCATATTACTTGCGGCCATTGTCGAAATTGCCGCGGTGGTCGTACTCACTTATGTCGTAATACTGTGGGTGTTGGTGTGAACCGCACGGGTGCATTTTCTGAATACTTAGTTATCCCTGCGTTTAATGCTTTCAAGATCCCAGATGGTATTTCCGATGATCTAGCCTCGATTTTTGACCCATTTGGTAACGCGGTACATACCGCATTGTCATTTGATTTAGTCGGCGAAGATGTGCTGATCACTGGTGCTGGTCCAATCGGTATCATGGCGGCCGCAGTGGCGAAACACGTTGGTGCGCGCCATGTGGTGATCACCGATGTCAACGAATACCGCCTTGAGCTTGCACGCAAAATGGGCGTGACACGCGCCGTGAATGTTGCGGAACAAAAGTTAGAAGAGGTCATGAGTGAACTTGGCATGACAGAAGGTTTTGACGTCGGCCTTGAAATGTCAGGCGTACCGAGTGCCTTTAGTTCTATGCTGAAAACCATGAATCACGGTGGTCGTATTGCTTTATTAGGTATTCCACCTTCAGATATGGCGATCGATTGGAACCAAGTGATCTTCAAAGGTTTGGTGATCAAAGGTATCTATGGCCGTGAAATGTTTGAAACTTGGTATAAGATGGCGAGCCTCATTCAATCTGGTCTCGATCTAACGCCGATAATCACTCACCATTACAAAATTGATGATTTCCAAACGGGTTTCGATGCTATGCGCAGCGGGCTTTCTGGCAAAGTTATCCTTGATTGGGAATAATCGAATATTGAAGTTGAAGCGCTCCGGTTGGGGCGCTTTTTTTGAACAGCATTTACTCTGCGACTACAGAATAAACAAGCAAGTTAACGGCGGTGGCAAAATATAGCGCTAGGAGAAAACTAATACCGATGTAAGAAAACGAATAATTTTCAAACGCTCATTTCATTTAGCGTACCAAAATAAAAATCCATGTAAATGCAGCAAAAAGTAGTGCAATCAAAACCGCAGCTGATCCTATATCCTTCGCACGGCCACTGAGCTCATGCCACTCACTACCTACGCGATCAACTACAGCTTCCACGGCTGAATTCATAAGCTCAACGATGACAATCAGTACTAAGCTACCGATCATCATTAGCTGTTCTAATTCATTGACCGGCAAGAAAAAAGTGATCGCAATTAGAATGATAGAAGCGACGATTTCTTGCCTAAAGGCGGCTTCATTTTTCCATGCAGCCTGAAGGCCTTTCATTGAATAACCTGTAGCGTAAAATAAACGACTTATTCCTGTACGGCCTGGTTTCATAAAGTGAGTAACCTAATAGTTAA